>CAZEDN010000010.1:0-1985 GCA_964510905.1 uncultured Candidatus Peribacteria bacterium | reverse complement strand
CCCCACAAACCCCGGATTCTCCCGCACAAAGTCCTGAATCGACATCGTCTGCTTCCCCTCAAGCTGCACCGAATCGATCACAAATAGACCATCCGTCGTACCAACTCCGACTTGATCATCAAATGCCATCACCATTCCAGGTTCATCCGCCACATCCAATAGGGCCATTCCCATATGGATCTTTAGGCGCTTCCCATCAAATTCAGTAAAAATACCTGGCCAGGGACGATACGCACGCATCTTGTGCTCAATCTGCTGTGCCGTTTCCTCTTCCCAATCAATCCGACCACTCTCGCGGTCCACTTTTTTCGCATAACTCACATGGGACTCGTCCTGCTCTTGAGGCTCCACTGTACCACTCGCAATTCCTGGCATAACCTGAGCCAGCAATTCTGCCCCCACTCCTGCCATTCGCGCGCGCAACGTCTTTACATCATCCTCGGGTTCAATGATGAGCTCAGCCAGCGCATATACTGGGCCCGCGTCCAACTTTTCCACCATTTTTACGACACAAACGCCGGTCACGTCATCGCCATTCACAATCGTCGTTGAAATGGGGGAAGCTCCACGATATTTCGGCAACAGCGATCCATGTACATTCAACGCCGCCACTTTCGGCAACGCCAAAATTTCCTTCGCCAAAATTCGGCCATACGACACCACAACCAAAAAGTCCATCTCGTGCCCCATCAGATCAGTCGCTTCATGAAAAATCTCCAAACCACGCTCTTCAGCCAGTACTTTCACCGCGCACGGCACCAACTCTTGTTTACGACCAACCTTGGCATCCGGCGGCACCACAACACCCAAAACCGCATACTGATCATCCTCCAGCAACCGTTCCAAGCACGTCGCCGCGAACGCATCGGTCCCCATAAAATAGAGTGAAATTTTCGAGGTGGGCATGCGCGCCAAGTTAAGATAAAATAGGATGGCTTATCCCTATTCTACTTCATTATGAAAATTTTACGAAAAATTTTGACCGGGCTCATCATTTTCATCCTGGTGCCTTTGGTATTAGGAGGAACCGTCGCCTTGGCCACCATCAACACCTATCTCAACGTTGATTTTTACCAAAGTGATGCCTTCCAAGACGCGGCATACGAAGCCATCATTTCAGAAGCCGCCTACCAAATCGGTCGAGACAATACGGAGATCGCCGGATTTTTGAGTGAAAACGAAATCGAAGAATCCCTAAAAAGCGTGATCACCCCCGATGTGATCAGTGGCGCGATCGAAGAATTCTTCACAGAGTTCTCAGCCGTCCCTTTTCCTGAAGAAATCACGATATCCACGAGTGAAGTCAAACAAAACCTTCCCATCGCACTCAACCTCATTCGAGAAAAAATCAATGATCCGATCATCGCCAACCAATTGGATGAAAGCTTAGTCGACTACATCCCGCACGAATTGTCGCTCAACATGGGAAACATGGATGAAGGAGAGCGAACCGCTCTCGCTTACGCCATTCGAAATCACAGCCTGATCACTTATATATTCCTGGGCGTACTGGCACTATTTTTAGTGCTCATCGCGCTTTTGATATGGAAACCATGCAACAGCATTGCCGGATGGGAAGGATGGACCCTTTTCTTGAGTGGAGCCCCTGTCGTGGTTTTTGGTGCCTTGCTCAAGCAAAGCTTCAACGTCGAAGACTGGAGCACCGTGGGCGTCGACGCTAGTACAGCAAAGAGTTTGCTCGAGCCATTCATCGACCAACTCATGTTATACGGATACATTTTAACTGGAGCCGGACTTCTCGGCTTCTTCCTCTATTTTGCCCTACGATGTCACAAGACCCCTTCGACAATGTAGCCAAACAGATTCAGGCGTGCAAAAAATGTCCCCTGCATAAGGGACGCACGCATGCTGTACCCGGAGTGGGGGACCCCAATGCTGAAATCGTCTTCATTGGCGAAGGCCCCGGTCGCGACGAAGATCTCAAAGGAGAGCCATTCGTAGGGGCCGCGGGGAAATTTCTCGAC
>CAZEDN010000009.1:4728-12936 GCA_964510905.1 uncultured Candidatus Peribacteria bacterium | reverse complement strand
CATGATGACCAGATCCCCGGCAGATGTGGTTTTTTCTTCTGTCGAATCCCCATTAATCTGATGGGGCATCAGTCCCACGGCTGTAACAAACACCAGACATTTACCGATATAACCGGGATGAAACAGAACCTGGCCGAAGGTGGTTGGGATACCGCTTTTATTTCCACCGTCTCGGACCCCTTCGATCACCCCGTCAAGGAGCCTCCGGGGATGAAGATGCGGTTTCAGTGGGCCGTCATAGTCTCGTCGCCCCACACAGTAGCCGTAACCACCCATGATGAGTTTGGATCCTTTTCCCGTTCCCAAGGGGTCGCGGTAAACCCCAACAATCCCGGTTATCGCCCCGCCGAATGGGTCCAGCGCGGACGGGCTATTGTGTGTTTCCGCCTTATCCGCAACCAAATAATTTTCATCAAACACAATCCCCCCAGAATTATCCTTAAACACACTCACGCAAAAATCCTTATCACCCTTTTTTTCGCGAATCTCATTCGTCGCCCTCTTAATATAGTGTTTATAAATCCCGTCCTTAATATCATCCATCGAGGCCGCAAAAATCGTGTGCTTACAATGCTCTGACCAAGTTTGCGCCAAAGATTCCATCTCCACATCAGTTGGATTACGTCCCAATCCTTTAAAATGTTCCTGAATCGCATGCAAATAGTCCATATCCAGCGCCAACGGTCCTCTCCGCGTTCCATCCTCATTCGGAATTCCTTCCTTCCCTAATTTTTGCAACTCCTCATCCGACAAATTCAAATTCACTTCATCCACACGAGGCTCATGATGCAGATCTACTTTCGGAACCACAACTTCCATTCCTCCATCCGATTTAAACTCATCCGCACTTTTCACATGAATTCGCTGAATCAACGAATTTGCCATCGATTCTCCTACCGCCTCCGCATCTTCTCGCGTTAAACCTCCCTTAATAAAGGTAACTTGAGACGAATATACCGCCTCACCATTTTCAAACTTCACATTCAACAAATCTGTGAAAATTTCCTGCGCCGTGTGCGCCACATTATCGGTCACTCCAGGAAGAAATCCAACCTCCACAGCCCAATCAAAATCGGCCACCACATAAGGTTCATCGATCGCAAAAGCTTGCGTAACCGGATTATTCAAAGCCCCCGCAGCCTTCTCTAAATCTTCCCGCGAAAACTCCTTATCCACCGTATAAACATCCACGATCTCAACCGATTCTACCTTATCCCCAAAACTCAACTCAGAAAGATGCTCCTTGCGCACAATGGCCCTTGTATCCGGGACTTTCGAACCAACTTCAATGCGATGGGCCATCTGAGACGTGAGGGTTAGGGACGTTTCCATAAAAGCACAAACTCTTTTATTGCGCAAAGGCTTGCCGCACGTCCCAATCCCCCCTACAATAGCCCCCGATGACCCAAACGGACGCCAAAATTCTCACCCTCACACTCGAAGACGGCACGGTCCTCCAAGGAAAATCCTTCGGAGCCCACACAAAGGCCGCCGGTGAGGTGGTTTTCAATACCGGGATGGTCGGATATCCCGAGACGCTCAGCGATCCTTCCTATAAAGGACAAATCCTCGTCATAACGTATCCGCTCGTCGGAAATTATGGCGTACCCGGGACTGAGCAAGACAAACACAAGATCGAACAATTTTTCGAAAGTCGAGGCATGCAGATCAGCGGCCTCATCGTCACAGAATACTCGGACAATCACAACCATTGGCAAGCCACCCAATCCCTTGGCGAATGGTTGAAAAAGAGTAAAGTCCCTGGCATCACCGGGATCGACACGCGCGCCCTCACTCAAAAAATTCGCGAAAAAGGATCCTTACTCGGAACCATCACGATCGACCCAAAAGAAAAACTCGCTTTTTACGATCCCAACAAAGAAAATCTCATCGCTCAAGTCAGTATAAAAGCTCCCGAACATTACAAAGCCGGCCGCAAACACATCGCCCTCGTCGACTGCGGCATGAAACACAATATATTACGCGATTTTCTCAAACGAGATGTCAGCGTCACCCGCGTGCCGTGGAACCACGATGTGTGGAATATGAACACCAAATTTGATGGCATTTTCTTTTCAAACGGCCCTGGAGACCCCGCCATGATGAAAGAAACCGTTAAAATCATGAAGGGCGGCTTCGAGCGCAAAGTTCCTACCTTCGGCATCTGTATGGGTTCTCAACTCATGGGTCTCGCTGCTGGAGGAACGACCTACAAAATGAAATTCGGTCACCGTTCACAAAACCAGCCATGCACCAATCTTGAAACCGGCCAATGTTCCATCACCTCACAAAATCACGGATACGCCATCGACCTCAAATCGCTCCCCAAAGATTGGAAAGTTTGGTTCGAAAACGCCAACGACAAAACCATCGAAGGCATCAAGCACCGCAAACTGCCATTCTCTTCCGTGCAGTTCCATCCCGAAGCCACTCCTGGCCCCACCGACACCAGTTATTTGTTCGATGATTTTGTAGCTTCCCTCTAAAAACCCATACCAAATACTCCCTTCCACATACTAAATACTCATATAACCCTCCCTCCCATGCGCACCCTCCGCTCCACGCTTGCATTTTTGGCAACCATTTTAATCATGGCCACCGCCATCCCTGCCGCATTCGCGGTCGACACCCCCAGCCTTGGGGACGTCATCTCTCCAGTGGATGCCAATAAAGCCACCGTCAGTGGCACCACCGAACCCGGCTATAAAGTGATCGTCACCGGTGGACCCTATCAAATTTCTCCTGTATACGCAGACACCAACGGTAATTTTGAAGTGACCGTCGCCCTTGTCCAAGAGTCTACCAACACGTTTTCCATCAAAATCGAAGACAGCGAAGGAAACGCCAGCGAAACGGTCCAAGTCGTGATCATTGAAAGTGCTGCCGAAGCGGCCGAAGCCGAAGAATCTGGCAGCGGCGATCATACGGCTCCCGATGCTCCACTCCTTGACGATATTCCCGAAACGATCGATGCCGATACATACACCTTTACCGGCACCGGCGAACCGAACGCAACCATCATGCTCAGCGACGGAAGCCAAGAAAAATCCATCGGTTCCAGTGGCGCCTTTTCGTTCACACTCGATCTTGAGCAAGGCGCCTCCAACACTTTTAAATTCATGGTCAAAGACAGCGCCGGAAATCTCAGTTCCTCCACAAGTGTTACCTTAGAAGAAATTTCTGTCATCACGGTGGAAGGTGAAGAAGAAGAGGAAGAGGAGGAAGAAGAGGCGGAAGAAGAAAATATTGTCGAAATTTCCACAACCGATGATGAAGGCGGAACTACCGTCATTTTCTTATCCGACATTTATGGACATTGGGCGCAAGACTACATCACCGAATTGGTGAGTTTGGGCATCGTCGAAGGATACGATGATGGAACATTCCTCCCCAACAATCCCGTAAATCGCGCCGAATTCCTCAAGATGGTGATGGGAGCTCTCGCATTCGACGTCCCGGACAGTGTGAGCGAAACCGCATTTACTGATGTCCCCGCAGACAGCTGGTATGCCCCCTACATCCAAACCGCGTACGAACAAGGCATCGTCGAAGGGTATGACAACGGAACGTTCGGTCCAGGAAGCGAAATCAACCGTGCCGAAGCGGTTAAAATTCTTCTCGGAGCAGCCGGCATCGAAGTCCATCCTGACATTTCCTTATTCCCCGATGTTTCGATCGACGATTGGTTTGGCCCCTATGTCTCCATGGCATCCTCTCTCGGCTTAATCGGCGGTTACGACAACGGCAATTTCGGACCCGGCGATCCCATGACACGTGCGCAAGTGTGCAAAGTCATCGTGGAATTACTGGATCAACTCTAGGACCTTCCGCTATGCTAGCGACATGTATGTTGCCCTAGACCTCGAAACCACGGGCCTGAGCGCCCAAAAAGATAAAATCATCGAAATCGCAGCCATCAAAATGAACCTCGATGGCACGATCGTTGAAGAATTCCAAACGCTCGTTCAGCCGAACGTTCCACTTCCCGAAATCATCAAAAATCTCACCGGCATCACCGATGAAGATCTTCAAGGCGCTCCCACCATCGACGACGTCCGCGAGGAAGTAAAAAGTTTCATTGGCGATGCTCCCATTTTAGGTCATTCCGTTCAATTCGACATCGATTTCCTTCAAGAAAACGACATCGAAACTCCAGGTACGGTTCTGGACACTTTCCAGCTCGCACAGACCCTCCTCCCCAACGAACGCTCCTACAGTCTCGAAATTCTCAGCGACCAATTTGACCTCGTTCACGAAAGCAAACATCGCGCCCTCGACGACACTAAGGTGGCCATTGAGTTGTACAAGCTACTCCTCGAAAAAATTCATGAAATTCCTCCAAAAACGGTTGAAAAAATCCGCCCCATCCTCGAAAAAACCGACTGGGGCTGGAAAAACACCTTTTTAAACAACTTCCAAGAAAACGCCACACTAGCCGCCGCCAAAGAGGACAGCCCCTCCGTTCAATCCGGCTCCCACACACTCCAAAAAGAACTCCTCAACTCCCTAAGCAGCGGAAAAAGCATCATCATCGAAGCCCCTTCCGGGTCCGGCGTTGACCTCGCCTTTGCCGCAGCAGAGTTCAGTGAATCTTCCGGCGAAAAATGTCTCATTGCCACTCCAGAACCCCAAAACATCACACCGGACGCTCGTGTGGCTCACCTCCAGCACCCCATCAGATACCTCTGCACGAGCGCCCTCGCCGCCTTCACCCAAAAACCCTCTTTCCAACCGCACGAAGCACGCCTACTCACCAAGATATTCATCTGGCTCAACCACACCAAGCGCGGCGAAAAGAACGAAATCGTGATCGGCGACGACGAACAAGGCACATGGAACATCATCTCCGCCTATCCACATCTATACGACAATGCATCCTGCGACGACCCCAGCTGTTTCTACACCCAAGCTCTCGAGACCGCCCAACGCGCATCGGTCCTCGTGGTTTCACATCACCTCCTCACCGAAAACATCGCCCGCCAAGGCGCCCTCATCCCAAAAAAACCACACCTACTCCTCGAATCGGTCGAAACGTTTGAAGAAAGCGCACTCAACGCTTTCACTCAATACTTTTCCGCCGACAATTTCACCACCACCGCCCAAGCCCTCGGAGAAGAAGCGATCGCCGATCGATTCAATATTCTCTTTGGCCTATTCGGCATGTTCCTAGAAAACCACGCCGAAAAAGACGCGTTCGCTCGACAAGTCATCTTTGAAGAACACCACCAAGGCACCGGCGAATGGCAAAAAATCAAAGCCACTTTCGAAAATCTCGAAACCTCCATTCAGGCACTCCCGGAATCACCCCAAACCCATATCCTCCAGGCCCGATTGAAGGCACTCCAAAAAGCGCTCGCTTTCCACCCAGGGTTACTCACGTGGGGCATGCTCAGTTTTCACGGCGACCCCATCATCAAGTCCTGTCCCGTCAATGTCGGCCAGCTCCTCAGCAAAATGTTGTGGAACCAACACCAAAGCCTCACCATATTGAGCGCCTTCGGAAGCCTCGAAGGCCATTTCGATTTCCTCAAAAAACGGCTTCAACTCCCCGAAAATCTCGAAGAAACCTTCATCGATGATGACGAAACCAGCAAAATCTCACTCCATCTCCATCCCGAATTTCCCGATCCTAAAAACCCAAAGAACCTCAGTGAAACCACCCCCCTTATCGAACGAATCACCAAAGAAGGCACCACCTTCCTCCTGGTCAACGCCCTTTCCGCCATCGATCAACTTCACGATCGACTGGCCAAGCCGCTAAAGGAAGCACAAGTGTTACTCCTCGCACAAGGCATAACCGGAGGCATGGGCAAGATCACTCAGCAATTCACCAAAGCACAAGACAAAACCCTCATCATCGGCAACGAAAAATTGTTCCGTACCGTCCTCGCAAGCCCCGCCGCTGAAAAAATAGAGACTCTGCTCATCCACCGTCTCCCCTTCCTTCCTCCATTTCATCCCGTCCACCAAGCCGAAGCCAAAAAACTCATGGATGGATTCAAAGAATACAGCCTCCCCCTCGCGATCATACGCTTCAAAAAGTTCATTCACGCCTTCGAAACGCACACTGTGTCAAAAGAGATTCACATTTTAGACCCCCGTTTTGAAAATTATAATGGCCGTTTTCTTCACTCTTTGCCTCCCACCGTCCAAATCGTCTAAAACCGCTTAAAAAGGCTATCGAGGACGCTTTCAACCAAGACGTCAAGTAAATTCGCTCCTTATAGCCGAAAAAGGGGCTTTTGGGACTTGATTTTTTTAAGGAAGATCACTAAAATCCTTCGGCGATTAACAGATTAAGCAGACTGCACATTTAATATATATCTCTTTTATTATGTCAACGCATCCGATCACCGACATCCACGACACAGAGAAGGAAGCCAAAAAAGCCATCGAAGACGCCAAGAAGCGAAACGACAAAATGATTTTGAGCGCTAAAGAGAAAGAAGAGAAGACGTTTGGAGAGTTTGTGGACGGCGAAAAGACGACTGGAAAAGAGAAAATCAAGGCCGCTAAAGAAGAGGCCAGTAAAATCTGTAAAGACGAGCTCTCCAGCGGGGAAAAAGAGATCAACACCTCACTTAAAGAGGCTTCGTTACGCAAAGATCAAGCGGTCCGCACCGCAACCAAAGCCTTTACCGAACATCTCGGGATAAGCGCTTAGTTCCTAACCCACCCCCTCAACATGGCTGTCCTCGCCATGGAGAAAATCCAGGTCCTCGGCATGAAAAAAGATCTCCCCAAGATCTTAAACCTTCTGCAAAAAAAGGGAATCATGCAGGTTGAAGAAATCAATGAGGAAGCCGATTTTGAACTCGAAGAAATCCATAAAGAAGAGCATGACATCGATTATGTGGTGGCCAACACCGATTTTGCGATCAAACTCCTCACACCGCACGCTAAAAAACGACCGATCTGGGCCGGAAAGCCGACCTTGACCGCCGAAAGCGCCCTCGGGACCGCTCAAAGTGGCTTCGATTACAGAAACATCATCAAGGAGTGCCAAAAGACCGAGGAGATCAACAATGCCGACCAAAACACACTGAACGCGCTCGAAACCGAAGAGGCCCTACTCCAAAACTGGAAAGGGCTTTCTTTTAAACTCGACACCCCGCGTGAGACCGATCACGTTCGCATCCACATTGGAGAAGTTCCGCTCGCTGAATACGAACCACTCAAGGCCGCACTGCATGACCTAAGCCCACTCACCAGTATCGAAAAGGTAAATGATGTGAACGCTCTCATTCTCTGTGTGATCGCCATCGCAAAGACAAAGGTCGACGAAGGAAAACAACTCCTCACTAAACACAAATTCCAAGAGGTGGAACTCCCTGTACACCCCATCACCGTTACTGAGCGCCTCAAGCAAATCACCGAAGAAAAAGCCACATTGGCCCAAAAACTGGAAACGCACCAAAAAACGCTCATCAAGTTGGCCAAGAACCTGGAAAATCTACAGATCGTTCACGACGTATTCGCTTGGCAGCAAGAAGATCAGCGCACACGTGAAAAACTCAAAGGAACCACCTACAGTTTTGTGATCACCGGATGGGTCGCCAAACTCGACCTCAAGAAGCTAGATGAAGCGCTTCATGGGATCGCCAAGACGGTCCTCATCCACCCCATCAAGCCTGAAGAAGATGAAGAAGCACCGATTCTGCTTCACAACAAACGCGTCTCCTGGCCGTTCGAATCGGTCACACGTCTGTACGGATTCCCGCTCGCCAACGAAGTCGACCCCACGCCATTCCTGGCCACGTTCTTCATCGTGTTCTTTGCGCTCTGTTTGACCGATGCGGGATACGGGCTGGTCCTCTTCTTGCTCATGTTCCTCATGTTGCGATTTTTCAACCTTCCCAAAGAGAGCACCGGGCTCATTCGTCTCCTCATGTGGGGCGGTGTAATCACCATGATCTCCGGATATTTCTTTGGAGGCTACTTCGGAATCACTCCAGATCAAGCCCCCGCATTTATGGTGGAAGCCGGCAAATTCAAAGGTCAACTCATCAATGCGACCGAAGGCAATGGGCCACTCACCTTCTTGATGCTTGCTCTCGCCCTCGGAGTCATTCAAATCTTATTTGGGAAACTGGTGGACGGATGGTGGAAGATCAAGCAAAAACAGTACCTGGATGCACTTTTGGACAGCTTCTTGTGGATCTATTTCCTCTGCGCCATCATCGCATTTGGGTTTGCCAAAACCGGCAC
>CAZEDN010000009.1:4476-4718 GCA_964510905.1 uncultured Candidatus Peribacteria bacterium | reverse complement strand
CCCCGCAGAATACGGTGAATTGACCAAATGGTTGGTCCTCGGCGGTGTGGCGGCCATGGTCCTCACACAAGGACGTAAACAGAAAGGAATCCTGGGGAAATTCGGACTCGGTGTCCTTTCTCTTTATGGTCTTGTCGGATATCTCGGAGACATTCTCTCCTACTCTCGTATCATGGCGCTCGGACTCGGAACCGGTATCATCGCCTTTGCCATGAACACAATCGCTGGACTCGCGTATGAAC
>CAZEDN010000009.1:0-4466 GCA_964510905.1 uncultured Candidatus Peribacteria bacterium | reverse complement strand
TTTTCGCCGTCATCGTCATTATTCTGGGACATGTGATGAATCTTGTGTTGTCTGCTCTTGGGGCCTTTATTCACTCCGCTCGTCTCCAATTCGTCGAATTTTTCGGCAAATTCATGGAGGGAGGAGGAACTGGATTCAAACCGTTCAAACGAACGTGTAAATACATCGTTATCACTTAATCTTTAACCCTTTTATCATGTTCGAATCCGCACTCGCTGTCGCCATCGCCGGTGCTGCAATCTCCGTTTTCTTGGGAGGAGCAGGCTCCGCAATCGGTGTCGGTTTAGCAGGACAATCCGGAACCGGTGTCATTAGTGAAAAGCCGGAACTATTCGGTAAAGTACTGCTCATTCAAGCTCTGCCAGGAACGCAGGGTATTTATGGATTCTTGGGAGGTCTGCTCGTGCTCATCCAAACCGGCTTGCTCGGTGGAAGCGCAGCAGGACTCGAATTGGCTGCCGCCTGGCAACTATTCTTCGCCTGTTTGCCTGTAGCAGTAACAGGACTCATCTCTGGAATCCATCAAGGAAAAGTGGCCGCCTCCGGTCTTCACGCCGTGGCCAAAGATCCTTCCAACGTGGGTAAGGCGGTCATCATGTCCGCTATGGTAGAAACGTACGCGGTGCTTGGTCTTCTGATCACTGTACTGCTGCTCTTCTCCATCCAACTCTAGTTTTGGATTTTGACTAGGGGTGAATTTCACCCCTAGAAATGAGTCCACAACTCAACTAAAAACTACCAATTAACAACGAATAACAATGGCCTTAAAGGAAATCCTCGACCAAATCAAAAAGGAGGCGGAAGTCGAAATCGCCAAACTGGATAAAGCTCGCGATGAGGCCATCGCCGAAATCAAAAAGGAGTACGCCCAAAAGCGTGACCACCGAAAGGTAGAAATGGGAGACCGCGTCAAAGACAACGTCGGCAAAGTAAAAACCCGTGCCAAAACCTTCGCTAAGATGGAAACGCGCAATAATCTCCTCCGCGCCAAACGTGCTCTCCTTCAAGAAATTTTTGATGACGCCGTAACCAGTCTCGTAAAGTCAGACAAATACACCGACATCGTGACCGCACTCCTAAAAAGTGCGGATAAAGAGTTCCACGAAGGCACGGTCATCCCGGCCAAAGGCAAAAAAGGTGAAACCCAGAAAGCACTCGAAGCGTCCGGCGCAAAATTCGAAATAGCTTCCGAAGAGGCAGATATCCAAGGTGGATTCATTCTCGAATCCGGTAAGGTCGAAGTCAATTTTTCTTTCGATTCCATCCTCGCCAAAGAGCTTTGGAGCGATCTCGAAGTCCAACTCAATCAACTCTTATTTCCTTAAATGAACGCATCCACCTTCTCATACAGTGCAGCGCGCGTCCGAGCGCTTGAGCCCAAACTCCTCGACATGACCGATGTGGAGCGAATGCTCGGTGCAAAAGACGCCAAGGAAGCGTACAAGATTCTCAACGATCTCGACTACGCCACGCACATCGGCGACATCGAAAAAATCGAAGATTTCCAAGAGGTGATCGATGCAGGTCTACAGGACAGCAAAGCGGTGCTCGATCGGGTGGTACCCGATCCTCGCATCCTCGACTTGTTGTTCCTTCAATTCGATTTCCACAACCTAAAAACAATCCTCAAAGGACAAGCCGCAGAAAAAGGCCAAGAAGAAATCCGACAACAATTGATGCCACTCGGCCGCGTCCCCATCGACGCCATGGAAGCCTTCTTCTACGAAAAAGATCACGAATACTTCCCACTCCCTGAGGGATACACCGAATACATCAAAATGAACATCGCTCACGCACGAGCCATGTACAAAAAAATGCCAGACCCACGACTCATCGACCTTTTGCTCGATCGAAACTTATTTGAACTGCTCAGCCAAATCGCCGACGACATCGGAAATCCATTCATCAAACGATTCATCGCGAAATGGATCGACCTCACCAACATCAAGAGCTTCCTACGTCTCAAACTGCTCAAACAAGAGGCCTATTTTGTAGAAAACAATCTGTTGGACGAAATGTTCATCCCAGGTGGAGCCGTTCCCACATACAAGTACAAAGACGGCATGGAGACCGACGTGAGCGGACTGGCTAACATATTCAAAGGCACCGACTACGATGATGTAGTGAGCAAAGGAATCGAAGCGTACGAAAAATTCAACTCATTCCTTTATTTAGAAAAATACGCCGAAGAAGTCCTGATCGACTTCGCCCGATCGTCTCGATATATTCCGGTCGGTCCCGAAGCGGTCATGGCCTACTTCTTCGCCAAACAGAACAACGCCCGCATCATCCGAATGATCATGATCGGGAAACTCCGCGGCATTTCCGACGAAATGCTCCGCGAACGACTTCATAAACTCTACGTCTAACAGCGACAGGAAGCGAAGCGATCCAGTCGCCTCCTTCACCTCCATAAGCTAATCATCAATCTACAGCAAGTATCCACTAACTAAAAATGTTTAATGCAGCATGAACTGGCCATCATCGGTCCTAAAGATGTGATCCTCGGATTCAAAGCAATCGGTGTGCACACGCACTTTGCCAGCACCACCGATGAAACGATCGAAAAACTGTACGAGCTCAAAAAAGAAACCATCGAAAACAGCGACCTCTCCCGTTACGCCATCATTTTCATTCTTGAATCGGTGGCCAAAGAAATCCCTGAACCGGAATACAAGAAACTGACCGCCGATCCCTTGCCCGCCATCATTGCACTGCCAGGACCAGAGGGATCAACCGGATTCGGACTGGATCGTTTGGGCCAAATCGTGGAAAAAGCGATCGGCTCGAACATCCTCAAGGAACGTGGATAGATTCATTAATAAACCCTAATAAATAACCTTTTCATCTCATGAACGCTACAACTGAAGAAGTTCAAAAAACTGAACCCAGCCCATCCAAGGGCGGCAAAAAAGGCACCATCATTAAGGTCGCCGGGCCGCTCGTGATCGCCGTCGGCATGAAAAACGCCAAAATGTACGAAGTGGCGCGTGTCGGAGACGAACGCCTCATGGGTGAGGTCATTCGTTTGAACGGCGACGAAGCCGCGATCCAGGTTTACGAAGAGACCGCCGGTGTCGGTCCAGGCGAACCTGTCGAACTGACCGGTGAAACCATGACCGTGGAACTCGGCCCTGGTCTTCTCACCTCGATTTATGACGGGATTCAACGCCCACTTTCTGAAATCGAATCCAAAGTTGGACCGTTCATCACTCGTGGTGTGGAAGTTCCTGGCCTCGACTACAGCAAAAAATGGGAACTCAAAGCGGTCGCAAAAAGTGGAGACAAAGTGGTCGCCGGAGACATCCTCGGAACCGTTCAAGAAACAACACTGATCGAACACAAAGTGATGGTCCCCCCTCAAATCGAAGCGGGCACCGTGAAGTCCATTAAGAGCGGAAACTTCACCATCAAAGACGTAGTCGCTGAGATCGAAGACAAAGATGGAAAAACGCACAAAGTCACCATGGTACAGGAGTGGCCAATCCGTATCGCTCGCCCTTACCAAGCCAAGAAAGTGCCGAACATGCCGCTTAAAACCGGTGGTCGTTCCGTGGACACGTTCTTCACCCTCGCGAAGGGTGGAACCGCATCGATTCCTGGGCCATTCGGAGCTGGAAAGACGGTGACGCAGCAAGCACTCGCTAAATTCTGTGACGCGCAAATTATCGTTTACATCGGTTGTGGAGAGCGTGGAAACGAAATGACCGAGGTGTTGGTCGAATTCCCTCACTTGGAAGACCCCAACTCTGGAGAACCATTGATGAAACGAACCATTCTGATCGCAAACACATCAAACATGCCGGTGGCCGCTCGTGAAGCGTCTGTATACACCGGAATCACCATCGCAGAATACTATCGTGACATGGGATACGACGTGGCCTTGATGGCCGACTCCACTTCACGTTGGGCTGAGGCTATGCGTGAAATGGGAGGTCGCTTGGAAGAAATGCCTGGCGAAGAAGGATATCCTGCTTATCTCGCTTCTCGTATCGCCGCGTTCTACGAAAGAGCCGGTTATGTGGCTTGTTTGGGAAGTGACGATCGCGACGGATCCCTATCGGTTATTGGAGCGGTATCGCCCCCCGGCGGAGACTTCTCCGAGCCGGTCACGCAGAACACCCTCCGTGTGACCAAAACGTTCTGGGGTCTAGACTCCAAGCTCGCCTACGCCCGTCACTATCCGGCCATCAACTGGTTGACCAGCTACACCCTGTATGGCGACAACATCGATGCCTATCTCCGAACCGAGATCGCCGAAGATTATCCAGCTCTCCGTGACGAGGCCATGGACATCCTCCAACAAGAAAACAAGCTCCAAGAGCTCGTCCGATTGGTGGGAGCCGACTCGCTTTCCGGCCGTGAACAGCTCATCCTTTTGGTCGCCAAAAGCCTCCGCGAAGACTTCCTCTTCCAAAACGCTTTCGACGCCAAAATCAGGTGAGGTGGAAGTCCAGGTCGCCCCT
>CAZEDN010000008.1:0-13882 GCA_964510905.1 uncultured Candidatus Peribacteria bacterium | reverse complement strand
AAGAACTCGCCAACGATTCCAAGTTAGCCGAAATCGAGCGCACCATCCAAGAAAAGATGGAGGAAGCGCAAAATGCCGGGTATGGAGGAAACGATTGTTGGACGGGAAGAGCGGTGGGATGGCTCGGGGGCGACATTGAAGACATGGAACGCGGCGATTGGGCCGTAGGGGGGTATGGATTCTTTGGAAGAACTGGGCGGTATCTTGCGCAGTATGGTGTGGGGCTTTCTCGAGGAGTGGAAGATCTCGGTAAGTGGGTTGTCGGCATGGGTGTTGGAGGAACGGTCGGAATGGCTCAAACCGCTCCTCAAATGGCCGATGCCTTGCTTGTGAAACGAAGTTGGAAAGAGTTTGAAAACGTTCTCAACAACAACACCGCTTCCGCCACCACAAAGACGTTCACATTGGACGTCGGTAAGAGTGTGATCGCAGGGCTAGGAGCAATAGCAGGAGGAACCGTCAATGCGGTTCGTGGAAGAGGGTTCACGCCTCCCGCATGGACCGAACGATGGGCCGCTAATGAAAACAACAATCTCACAGCCGCCGCCCGAACCTTAGGAAGAGGCATTTGGGACTGGGGACAATTCATCCCAGCGGGTGTAATGGGAGTGCTTGGCAAAGAGTACGATACGCCAGATACAGCGGGGAATGGAGTTCATCTCGGTGAAACGGTCGCCTTGGTGGTTTCTGCCATGGCTGGCGGAGCCGCGATTGGTGGCGCTGGATCGATTGAAGGTGGATTGGCGGTTCGGGGCGCACGATTGGGAAGAAGTGGTAGCCCAATGGAGGCTTTAACCGCCGGAAATCGCTGGATCGGTCGAGAAGCCATGACCCAATCGGGTAATCGTGTTATCCGTGTTCGAGCCACATCACGGCCGGTAACGGTGGGACGACTCATAGGACGCCATGCCCTTGCGATTGAAGGAGCCGAAGCGGCCGGAGTCGCTGCAGGCGCTGCCGAAGTTTCCGGGCAATCCACCGCTGCTGAAATTGCGGCTGCGGGAGGACGATGGAGACTTTTCAGGGCACGCTTTAGAGAAAACCTTAGCAACCGATTCACTGGTATTAGAGACCGGGTTGGTCATCGTAGACAAGGCGCTGCTGAAGTCGTGGAAGAAGGGGCTATTGCAGCCGGAGAAGCCACTGCCGCCGAAGCCGCGGCCGGTGGAGGACGAGTGGGCCTATGGGCTCGCTTAAGGCAGATGGGAGAAAGAATTCGCCGCCGCCGAGGTGCTGCTGAAGTAGCGGGAGAAGGCGCTGCAGAAGCCGCCGAAACAGGAGCAAGGGCAAGCATGAGAAGGCTTATGGAAATGGATTTTGAAGGCAGAGCCATAACCAGAAGTGATCTAAGAATGATGACTCGGTCACTAGAAGAAGCGCTCACCGAACTCAGAGCCATGACAGGTGTCGACAGCGCCGTTGTAGAATCGGTTGAAAGCACAATTCAAGGACTAGCGCACAACTATGGTGCCACTGGAGACGTTGCTGAGGTGGGACGCCAAGCCATGATGAGAAGGCACGTCCAATTGGCTCAACGAAGAGCCGGGGAGATCGTCGGTGAAATGGAGAGGGTCGCCGCCGCAAATCCCGCACCCGCAACCGTTGCGACGGGGACAGAGGCCGTAACAGCCAGTGCTGATGCCGCAGAAGCGGCCGAAGCTATTAGTTCCGTGAGAAGGTTAGGATCATTCTCATTGGAGGGAATAACCGAATTAGATCAATTGGTCACGATCGCAGAGCGCTCATTGGGGCAACTCGAAGAAGCATTGAATTATTTGAGGGTAAGAGGATTAGGACGAAATGGAACAGTTGGAATAGAAGAGTTGATCATGGATATAGAACCAATACTCGAAAGTGGAGGAAGACTGCTAAGAGGAGAAGCAGCTACCCTAACAGGAGAAGAAACAGCTATCAGGGTATTAATCGGCGACGTACAAAGGATGGGCGGAAGAATCGTTACCGAACTAGAAGCGCTAGAAACCGCTGCCGCCAGAGGAGCAGGAACAGCCGCTGCTGGAGTTGAAGGCGCTAGCGTTGGAGCTGAGGCCGCTGAGATAGTGGCAGAAGTAGATGCCGCACTTGCCAGGGCAGGTGCACTCAGTAGATTAGAAGTCAGCACCATCGCCTCAGAACAATTGCCCACAGCAATAGAGAGTGCTGTCCAAGATTTAACAAGGGCGGTCAATGCATTGCAGCGAACGGGCTCCACATCGGAGTTGATTGGAGAGGCAGAAGGCTTGACTCGAGTATTGAGAGCAGCAGACGACACTGCAACACGTCGCCCCGCACTCACGAATGCGCGCGAATTGGCCGGAAGATTGGAATCAGAATTGGAGGTTGCCGCCACGAGAGCGCGTGCCGGAGCGACGGCCGCAGAAGCGGCTGAGGCTGGAGCTGAGGGGGCAGCAGAGGCAGGAGCAGAAGTGGCCGCAGAAGGTGGAGAGGTCGCCACAACGACAGCCGAAGGAGCCGCAGAAGCAGGAGCTGAAGGTGGAGCTAGAGCGCTTGCCGAGAGTATTACGGAAGGACTCAGTGCCGAAGCGATGGAAATTCTAGGAAGCGACTTTGCATCCCTAACAAGAATGCTTGAAGGACGAACCGCCCTCACAACTGAAATTCGTAACCTAGCGAGGACGGCAGGAACTCCGGAAAGCGCTATCAACGTAGCTAGAGCATATGGCACCCAAATAACCGAGTATCTGCGAGGAGTCTTACGTCAATCCAGAGGAAGGGTCAGTACGGAGGGGCAACAGGCATTGATAACCGCCATCGAAGAAATGGAAGCCATTGGAGAAACAACTTCAGGGGTAACGTACATGAGAGGGCTTCGTAGCGCGACGCATCCACTCTATCGACATGCTGGTGAAATAGATGCCGCATTAAGAGTAGGGCTGGGCGAGCTAGCGCCTGCCGCATTAGTCGTAGCCGGTGCCGCCACCGAAACGGCCCGAAAGAGCCTAGAGGAACGCGAAGTGTTCGCTCCGTCCGATGCGTGGGCACGGCTCCAAAGACGTTGGGGGACTCCTGAGGCCTAAAGGTCTAGCAACAGGATTTCACCGCTTGGGCGACCACACCAACCACTCCTGATTCGAGGGGGCTGGGGATGATTTTTTCTGCCGTGGGTTCGGGAACCAGTTCGGACAGCGCATGCGCGGCGCGCGCCAGCATTTCGGGAGTGACCAGGTGGGCGCGGCCGTCCAGTAATCCTCGGAAAACACCCGGAAACGCCAATACATTATTGATCTGATTAGGGAAATCGCTACGGCCCGTCGCCACGATGGCCGCGCCCCCTTCTTTTGCGTCGCGCGGCATGATCTCAGGATCTGGATTCGCCATCGCAAAGACGATAGCGCCTTCATTCATGCTCGCCACCATCTCACTCGTCACCAATCCCGGTGCCGACACGCCAATGAACACATCTGCGCCCTTGAGCGCTTCCGCCAAGCTGCCGGTCAACCCACGAGGATTGGTCCGTTCCGCCATGGCCGCCTTGTCTGGATCCATATCGGTGCGTCCCTTTTCTACGGCACCTTTTGAGTCGAACAGTACAATGTCCTTTGCTCCTTCGAGCAACAGCAAATTCGCAATGGCAATGCCGGCCGCACCGGCCCCGCTCATCACCATCTTCACCTCGTCGATTTGCTTCCCGGCCACCTTCAACGCGTTCAATAATCCTGCCAGCGTCACGATCGCGGTCCCATGCTGATCGTCATGAAACACCGGAATGTCCAATTTTTCCTTCAATTGGCGCTCCACCTCAAAACAGACCGGCGCCGCAATATCCTCCAAATTGATCCCTCCGAACGTCGGAGCAATGTTCACGATCGTCTGCACAATCTCATCCGTATCCTGCGTTTCTAAACAAATCGGCACCGCATCCACTCCTGCATACTCCTTAAAAAACAGACATTTTCCTTCCATCACCGGCAATCCGGCACGCGATCCAATATTTCCCAGTCCCAACACTGCCGACCCATCGGTCACCACGGCGATCATGTTCCCTTTCATCGTCAAATCCCAAACTTTATCTGCATCTTTCGCAATCGCCCGACACGGTTCCGCCACCCCAGGGGTGTACGCCACACTCAAATCATCGATCGTCTTCATAGGCACCTTCGACGCCACTCCCAGTTTTCCTCGCCACTTCTCATGAAGTTCGAGGGATTGTTGATAATAGTCGGTCATAATTGAATTTTATTCTTCAGGGATCGGTTCGGTCGGTCCTTCCACCACCGGCAAAACACCATCCGGCGGCAACTCAACCTCGTCTTTAATATCCTCCCACTCGATCACGTCCTCTTCCACATCCTCAATCACATCTTCTACCACTTCATCCCCAGAACCATACAACTCATCCGGATCTTCCAGGGTCACTGGGTCGGTATCCGGTCCACAGCCCGCAAGCGCCAACAATGCCAACAGTCCAAGGAGTGCAAACAGTTTTTTCATGATTCAAAAGGGTTAAAAAGCGGAAGTTTGGCCGTTTTCGACATCCAAAATCACATCGAAGGACCGTTCATATTTTAGCGTCACATCCGCCCAAGCGGAATAGTAATAATCGACAGGCCCGGTTCCCACCCCAATCGTATCCGTTTCAATGAGTTCTAAATCGGAAAAAAGATCCAACGTGGCCTGCCCCTCTCCATCCACTTGAATGTTCAAGCGGGCCTGCTCCACCACTTCCTCAGGATCCGGTTCCGGCTCCACCGGCTCTTCCGGCGACACCGCATAATAGATGTTCAAACCAATCTCCGTTACGTATTCATTCAATTGATCCTTCAACAAACCGGTCCCATACGTTCCCTGAACCACCAAAATTCCCTCCGGCATCGTGATGTACAGATCACGAAACGCTTCTTGATCGCCTTCATACGACACCAACAGCGACAAATAGTCATCCGCCGTGGCCGTAGTGGTCGTTTCGGTCGTCACGCCCGCATAACCCTCCAATCCAGCCGCCACATCATTGAAGTAATCGTCTCCTGGAGTCCAATCCATGTGGATCGTCACCACCGCTGAATTTGGAGTGGTTCGGTCCCATAATTTTTGCCCATTTTCTACATCTTGATGCCACAACACGATCTCCCCATTGCTTCCCGAAATCACTTCCCAGCCGTACGGCACCTTGAACGCAAAATCGTCCGTGTCGTGCTGATACGTCGTCCAATTCAGCGCGATCGGGAAAACGGTAGTGTCAAAAGATTCAACATAAGAAAATCGATACATGATCTCGGTCAAATCACCTCGAGTCACCGCATAATCCGGATGCAAATACCCATCATCCTGTGCCTCTATAAAATTCCGTTCCTTGCAATAATCAACATACGAAGCAAACCACGCATCTGCCGCCACATCCACATAAGGATCGTCGGTCGGGACGTCCGCCTCAACACCACGCGTCAAACTGATGATTTTCAACGTTTCCGCCAAATTGATCGTCTGCTCTGGTCGAAAGTACCCATCGTCATAACCTTGAATAATTTCCATAGCATTGGCTTGAATTACATAATCCACAAACCAATCTTCCAAATCAACATCACGAAAAACAGTCTCATCAAATCCAATAACTTCCGGTACATCAATTCCACTTCCCATCAAAATGATCTTTAACGCCTCCGCCCGATTCACCTCCTGATCTGGACGAAACGTTCCATCCTCATACCCTTGAATCACACCACGCCCTTCCATCCATAAAATCGCGGCATAATGCTCGTGATCTTCCGGTACATCGGTAAACGAAGCTTGCGCCAACAACGGCACCATCATCGCCACGATCATCACAACACACCAAAAGCGCTTCATAAGGGAGGGTTAAAAATTACTCAATAGCAGGGAGAGGACATCCAGTTGCTTCACTCAATGTGGTGAACGCCTGCAATCCCGGCGCATACAATTCATTATCCAAATACCAAGCGGGATAACCAGCCACCCCACGATTACGGCACATTTCTTGATTGAAGTCACAATTGATGTACCGAATCGATTCAAACGCATCTCCAAACATATTCTTTTGCTGGTTGCAATATCCGCAACGATCGCTTCCGTACATCACCAAGCCTTCTTTGGTCAGACATGACGCAAATTCACCGTACGGATCTGAAACGCGATTCGCTGCCGCATCCCACAGAATAAAAAACGCCGCCACCGCGACCGCCAGGCCGCCCAGTCCAAGGGTCGATGCCCAAAAACGGTTTTTTGACATGGTCTAAAAGTTAAGAATAAACGAGCTCCCCAGGGGAGTACTTGTCCAGATTTTTTTCACCAATCAGTTTGACCACTTCATCCACGACCGTGTTGTAGGGGACCGTCTTTTGCTGCCCCTTGGCCATGTCACGAATGATGATCGTACCTTCGCGCACTTCTGTAATTCCGAGTATGAGCGTGTACGGCACCTTAAATTTGTCTGCGAGTCGCATCTGCGCTTTCATGCTGGCCTTGCCCATGGCTCCCACCGTTTTGACGCCACGTTCGCGCAGGTTCCAAATCAGATTCAAACACTCCTTTTTCGCCTCATCACCCAATTGAGCCACAAAAATATGAAGGTCATCTTTAGACGGCACAAACAGTTTTTCGCGCTTCATGTTGAGGATGATGCGTTCCATGCCAAACGCCGCACCAATTGCAGGAGTTGCTTGGCCACCCATCTGTTCGATCAATCCGTCGTAACGACCACCTCCACCGACCGCATTTTGAGCGCCCTTTTCACGATCCCAGAATTCAAACACAGTTCGCGTGTAGTAATCCAATCCACGCACCAAACTGTGATTTTCCTCATACGGAATTTCCAACGCCTCCAAATACTCCAAAACCTTTTCATGGAACGCTGCGCACTCCTTACACAAATAATCATTCAGTTTGGGCGCGAGCTGCGCCAGAATCTGACAATCTTCCTCCTTGCAATCCAACACACGGAGCGGATTTTTATCAAGACGGCCTACGCAGTTGTCACATAGTGATCGCTCTTTGCCCACATAGTAATTCTGTAACTCTTGAACATAATTAGGACGACATTCCGGACACCCGATGCTGTTCACTTGTAGACTGAGGAGATGCGCAATCCCGAGATCATCAAAAACCTTGTGCGACAGTTGAATGACCTGTGCATCCAACGCAGGATCCAGTTCCCCAATGATTTCATACCCATATTGCCAAAACTGACGATATCTTCCTTTTTGCGGCCGATCATATCGGAAAAACGGCTCGATGTAGTACAGTTCGACGGGTTGAGGGAGCTCCTTCATGCCGTGTTGAATGTATGCGCGAACCACGCCGGGAGTCCCATCGGGCCTCAAAGTGAAGCGGCCATTCTTGGAATCAGAGAAGGAATACATCTGATTGCTAACAAGGTCCGTATCTTTACCAATACTGTTCTCAAATAAGTCACTGAACTCAAAGGTAGGGGTAGTAATTCGACGAAAACCACTCTGTCTACATCGATGACGTACCACTTTTTTGATGTGCGTGTAATACAGTTGTTCATCCGGAAGGATGTCCGAAAGGCCGAGGGGGGTCTGAAGTTTACGAAGTTTGGTTTTTTCGTCCGCCATAAAATCAAGATTTCATAAAATAAATCGCAAATTTCACTATACACTAAAAATCAGGAGAAACAAGCAGTGAGTTCATCGTAAGAAACCGTCTTTTGGTCACCGGTGGACATGTCTTTGACAGTCGCCTCATTCTTGTCAATTTCTTCAGGGCCTCTTACGACAACGAACGGAATTAGCTTTTTATTCGCGTATTTGAACTGCTTAGCCAGTTTGTCAGGGTTGGGATAAACTTCAGCATTGATTCCAGATTCTGTAAGCTTATTTAACGTGGCAAGTGCATCAGCACTGCTCGATTCATCAAAAAGGGTAACTAACACTTGAGAACTCAACGAAATATCCTTAAGTTGTCCCAACTGTTCAAGGACCAGCATGATGCGTTCAAAACCAAACGAAATTCCTACACCAGAAAAATCTTCCTTACAAAACAGCCCACACAAATCGTCGTAACGGCCTCCTCCCGCAAGTGATCCGAAATCCGTTCCATCACAAATCGCCTCATAAATGATGCCGGTGTAGTAGTCGAGCCCACGCGCAAGGTACGGATCAAAATCAACCCGATCTCCCACGCCAAATTCCAAACACAAACGCAAAAAGTCATCGATTTCAGAGGTGTCGTAATCAGCAAAATCACGTTTGTTAAAAATTTCAAAAAGTCGAGAAACATCTTTCTCATCAAGTCCAAATTTCACAAGTTCTTCTTTGACTGCTTCCTTACCGATTTTATCTATCTTATCAATGATGCGAATGATTGAGTTATGATCTTCGCTAAAATTAAAAGAATCTAAAACTGCATTCATCAATCGACGCGAGTTCACTTTGACGCGACAATTCTCAATTCCCAATGCATCAAAAATCTCTAGGGTGACTTTGGCGATCTCCGCATCCGCCATCAAACTTCGCGTGCCAATTATGTCGATGTCACACTGATAGAACTCTCGAAGTCGCCCTTTTTGAGGTTTTTCAGCGCGCCAAACACGTTGAATTTGATAACGCTTAAAAGGCATAGGAAGTTCTTGCCAATTGGCTGCATACATCCGGGCAAAAGGAACGGTAAGATCGTAGGGGAGGGCGATATGACGATCACCTGCGTCATTAAAATGATAGGTGAGCTTGTCGCCTTCTTCCCCATATTTCCCCAAAAGAACCTCAGCAGGAGCTAGTATAGGCGTTTCAATCGAATCATAACCAAAACGCTCAAAAATTTGGCTCATCTTAGCCATCACGAATTGACGCTTGGCCATCTCTTGAGGGAGAAATTCGCGCGTGCCTTTTAGGATCCGGGGTTCGATGATACTCTTAGACATGGCTCGATATTAGCAGGACGGCTCCAACCCGTCAAAGCCGTCGTTCGTCACACACTTTTTGATCGATACTGTGTGCAATCGTATGGTGCTCTTTGCAAAGGGGTGCCATGTAGCGAGGATCGTGTCGCCGACTCAAAGCAAACCGTTGCGTGTGGTGGACCACTTCCGCCTCTCGAAAGCAGCCCTCGATCGAGCATTTCTTGCCATGTTCTTTCTTAATCACCCGCTGAACGACCATCGGAACATAACGAGAATCAGCCGCATCTGCTTTCGTGCCCACGTCTTCCTTTTCACGCGCGATTTCCTCTTCACGTTTTTGGAGCAATTCAAGAAGGAGTTTGTTGAGATCGAATCCTTTCTCTTTTAATTTAACGAGTTTTTCCATCACTTCTTGTGAAAGATTCAATTCTTCAGATTGGAAGGTCTGCTCGGGCAGACTTTCTTCTCTGTTATTTCGTTCATCTCTCACCAACGTCTCCAGCGCCGCTTTAGGTAAAGTTTGCACTTGCTCTGCCCAAAAATCCTCATTCTTCTCATCCGCTATCGATCGTACACGCGCCAACTTATTGATGCTCGTTTTTCCGGTCACCAATTGTTCTTGTAATTTTGGTTTATTTTCAAAATCACTATACGTGTTGAGCACCAAACGCACTTGCTCATGACTCATTCCGGCCAATTTTGCTGCAAACTCAAAAATCGACCCAAATCCTTTTTTCTCCCATAGTTGCCTACGATCGATTGCGGGCAACAATCCAGCAAACTTTTGGCGCCATAAACGCGCGTTCTCGCCGTATTGTCGGGCCTTTTTATAGAGTTCCTCATCGCTTAAATTTTTCATGATTTTTTATTAAATTTGTACCCTAATTTTGCACGCTTGACAGGTTAAGATCAAGCATTTTGGCATGACAAATTGAGGGGTGAGCGTACAATCACCTTTTCCGTATTGCGGGGCGTCTAATTTGTGGCATAAGCCTCCACGTTTCTCAGGTCCGTATATTGGGAAGGATTTTTTTGATACATGAAGTAGCCCGCGGCCGCGATCATGGCCGCATTATCGGTACAAAAAGGAACTTCCATTGGAAAGCGCAAAATCGCATCAGAAGAAGACGCTTCCAAACGTTCTGCTGTAAGTTTGCGCAATCGCTGGTTCGCCGAAACGCCACCAGCCAAATGAACCTCACGAACGTCATATTTCTCCGCAGCCCGAACCAACTTTGCACTCAAGACATCACAAATCGCCTCCTGAAAAGAGGCCGCCAAATCTTCGCGTTGCAAACCATCGCCCTCCTGTTGCACCAATCGCAACACAGCCGACTTCAATCCAGAAAAACTAAAATCAAACGAACCGTCCAAAAGAGCACGCGGCAAATTATACCTCTCAGGGTCGCCACTCTCCGCTAATTGAGAAATCTCCGGACCACCTGGATAGGGGAGTCCCAACAAGCGTGCCACCTTATCAAAAGCCTCGCCAGCCGCATCATCACGCGTCGCACCAATTGGCTCAAATTCACCATGCCCTTTCATCAAAACCAAATCGTTGTGCCCCCCAGAAACGGTCAATACCACGGCCGGGAATTTAACATCATCGCGTTCCAACCAATTCGAATAAATATGCCCTTCAATATGGTTGACTGGAATGAGCGGTTTCTCACCCAATAAAGCCAAAGTATTTGCCGTACTCGTGCCCACCAATAACGCCGCAATTAACCCCGGACGTTGAGTCACCGCGATCGCATCCACATCATCAAACGAAACATCTGCCGTCGAAAGCGCCTCATCGATAACCGGCAACATCTTCATGACATGCTCTCTCGCGGCAACCTCAGGAACCACGCCCCCCGTTTTTCGGTGCAAATCGATCTGAGAGGAGATCACATTCGATTTAACCACGCGCCCATCTTCAACGATGGCCGCCGTCGTTTCATCACACGAGGTTTCGATTCCTAAAATCAACATGCGCCCATCATACAAGGTTGGAGAAAACAAAAAAAGCCCGCCGATCAATCGGCAGGCCCTCTTTGAAAACGCAACGACTACTATTCAGCCGTTTCTTCTTCAACCGCTTCTTCTTCAACGACCACTTCTTCCTCAACTACAACTTCTTCTTCAACAACGACGTCCTCTTCAACCACAGCTTCTTCTGCTGGGAGGAGAGCACAGCCGGAGAAAGCGACGAGCGCGCTGAGCGCCGAGAGAGCGAATAACTTTTTCATAGGAAAAAAGTTAAAGAGTAAAAAGGTTTGGAGATATTATTAGCACAAAGAGGGGCTTCTGTTGTGGAAAACAACTTGCAAAAAAGTCATCTTTCTATTCAAATTACATTTCAGGTAAAATGGATTCACCATGGAAAAAACCTCCATCCGAATTGTAAAAATCCTGCAAGACGCCGGGCACGAAGCGTACTGGGCCGGTGGCTGCGTGCGCGACATGCTCCTCGGCCACGAAGCCAAAGATTACGACATCGTAACCGGTGCAAAACCGGATGAAATAGAAGATCTTCTTGAGAAAACCATTCCAATCGGAAAAGAGTTTGGGGTAATTCTTGCGGTGGAGGGAGAGCACGATTTTGAGGTGGCTACTTTTCGGTCCGACAGTGGGTATTCGGATGGCCGCCGTCCGGATGCGGTGATGTTCACCCACGCCGAGGAGGATGCACAGCGCCGCGATTTCACCGTGAATGGGATGTTTTACGACCCCATCGCGAAAAAAACATACGATTACGTCGGCGGCCAAAAAGACCTCAAAGAACGGCTCATCCGCTTCATCGGCGACCCACACGAGCGCATCCTCGAAGACCACCTTCGCATCTTGCGCGCCATCCGATTCAAAAACACTCTCGAATTTCAATATCACCCCGACACGTACCAAGCGGTTCTTCATCACGCAAAATTGGCCGACGAGGTATCCGGCGAACGCATGCGCGACGAGCTCAATAAAATGCTTGCCTGCGATAGCGCCCTCGACGCGCTCGAAGACCTCTTGGAAACCGGAGTTCTCGAGGAAGTCCTCCCCGAAGTGTATGCGATGAAAGGAGTTGCGCAGCCCTACCAATACCATCACGAAGGCGACGTGTGGGAGCATTCCAAACGCTGCCTCGACTCGATCGCAAAATACGCCAGCCCCAACCTACGATGGGCCACCTTTCTGCACGACATCGGCAAACCGGTCACATTCAAGCACAAAGAGCGCATCCGATTCGACCACCACTGCCAAGAAGGCGCCAAAATCGCCGAAAAAATCCTGCGCCGCCTCAAATTTTCCAAAAAAGACATAGACCACATAACGTGGCTCATCGAGCACCACATGATGCTCAACCCATTGCTCGACATGCCCCTCGGCCGCCAACGCCACTGGTTTCTCCACCCCCATTTTGAGGACCTTCTCGCACTATTCGAAGCAGACATTGCCGGAACCGACCCCTCCGACTACAACCTCTACAGCCAAGTCCTCGAGCTTTACAAAGAGACCAAGAAAAAAATCCCAAAGGAGCCCAAACCGCTCCTTTCCGGAAACGAAATCATGAAACTCCTCAACCTAAAACCGGGCAAAAAAGTGGGCGAAATCACTCAAGCCCTCCGCGAAAAGCAGCTAGCCCACGAGCTCAACAATAAGAAGCAGGCCACAGCATGGGTGAAGGAGGAGTATTCCTAATATTCCAGTCAACTCACTGCTTCACAAATATATGAAAACCTTTCGATCCTTGTTTGGTGAAACCGTATCCTTCCAGGGCTGTTTCAAAAGTTTGATCGTCTTCGCAATAAAAGCCAATCGTAATGACAGCATCGCCAGATTGAGTCACTCTGTTTATTTCACAGGCTAAATATGACAAATAGTATTGGGCAGCAACATTTTTCCCTTGTATTCCAGCTAGCAAGAAAACAGACCCATTTGATTCAGGCATTTTGGAAACGAACCCAAGTATGTCATCTTTTACCCAATATCGAGTATTATCTCCCGCCAGTTCAGCACGACTTAAGCGAAATTGTTGCATGAATTGATAGCCCCATATATAGCTTGCTCTGCCTCCCATACTCCATCCTTCAACTCTTTCTGCATCCCAATCAAACATAAGACCGTCAACGCAGTAGAGATCAATGCCGAAATATCGATCTACTCCAAGGCGTTCAGCCGTCCATCTTGGTACAACTGAATAACTTGGGACTCCACAACCGAGATCAAAAAAATCTCTGCCGGCAATAAGGCCCTGCAAAAATTCTCCATGCGAAGAAAGAGAAGCGCTTCGAAACTCTTCTTCTTGATCAGTCATACACCCGCTTTTTGCACTCATTTCAAAGGCAAAATCCACTAGTTGATTGGAATAAGATTCTGTTGGCAACTGGCAAAATCGAGCATCCTGAATTAATCCTTCGTAGGCAGGCGGCACAGGGCGATTGAATTCTCGCATTAAGGCATCTTGAGCGACTGCGAGATAAGGATCGCCATATTTTAGAACTTCAATCTCAGAAGGTTCTTCAAGTCTTCCCATTGAGGTAGTTAAAGGGTGAAATTCTAAAATAAAAGCTATCAATTGTCAACCTTTTCTCCTTTAATCACCCACCAAAGTTCCAAAACCATCCACTTGGGTCCACCAACCGTTGACAACCCACCCTCCAAAATGCTTAAATCAACCCCTGTTTTGTTAATCGCCCAAACATGTCGCCACAAGTTCACCAGCCCAGAAGAGACGAACTTCAGCCAGAACCTGACGCGCAAGTCGTGTGCCAGAACAGTGATACCGTAAGCACCGCAATCGGCACCATCTATGGCACTTTTCAACGTTATTTAAGAAATATCGATGCCGACCAGGCCGCTATCCAACAAGGCGCCCTGGATGAACTGGGAAGATTAGCAGAAGAAATGGACCATAGAAAAAGATACCTTCAATTCACACCTATAGAAGTGGGGATATTAGGAGGGCAACACGCCGCAACCCACTTGGAGTGCTTTTGCTGGGGGATTGAATTTAAAACGGATGATCTCACAGAAACCGGAAGCTTCATCTCGGTTCGACTACTTCTAGATTTAAAAACC
>CAZEDN010000007.1:0-13912 GCA_964510905.1 uncultured Candidatus Peribacteria bacterium | reverse complement strand
CGTAAGGAAGGTTTGATGCACGTTTCACAACACTTTCCCTACGGCCAACGGGAAAGTTTTTTTATTATTAACACCCTTTACCATGTTAAACTCAAGGCCACACACAAAATCATTTACCCTTAAAAAGGTCCAAGCGGTCCGCAAGCATTGTCTTTATTGCTGCTCAAAATAAACCTAAATCTATAACCCCAACCAACATGATAATCGTAATGAAAAGTAATGCGCCCGACAAAGAAGTCCAGGCCATTATGGAAGAAATGCGCTCAAAAGACCTACAACCCATGCCCCTTATCGGGACAGAAAGGGTCGTAATCGCCGTAATCGGTGATGAGCGCGTACTCGACGTCAGTCACATCAAATCCATGCCAGGCGTAAGCAAGGTGATGCCTGTCTTACGTCCATACAAACTAGCCGCCCGCGACACCAAGCACGAAAATACTGTCGTCAAAGTCGGTAAATCAAAGATTGGCGGAAAAGCAGTAGTCGTAATGGCCGGCCCATGCAGTGTCGAAAATGAAGACCAAATTAAGAAATCGGCAAAAGCTGCGGCCAAGGCCGGTGCCACCATCCTGCGTGGAGGCGCGTTCAAACCAAGAACAGGCCCATACTCTTTCCAAGGCCTCGGCGAAGAAGGACTACGCATCATGCGTGAAGCCGCGGACGAAAACGGCCTCGGTGTGGTCACCGAAGTGATGGACACCCGCGACGTCTTACTCGTCTGCAAATACGCTGACATCCTTCAAATCGGTGCCCGCAATATGCAGAACTTCAACCTGTTAAAAGAGGTTGGGAAGACACAAAAAGCGGTCCTCCTTAAACGGGGCATGAGCAACACCATCAAGGAATTTTTGCTCGCTGCGGAATACATCATGTCCGAAGGAAACCACAATGTCATGCTGTGTGAACGCGGAATTCGAACATTCGAAACCGAAACAAGAAACAGCCTCGACATCAATTCGGTGCCTCTCTTAAAGGAGTTAAGCCATCTTCCAGTCATCGTGGATCCAAGTCATGCCACAGGACGTCGCAGTCTGGTTGGACCGGTCTCAAAAGCGGCTATTGCAGCAGGAGCAGATGGGCTTATTATAGAAATACATCCCAATCCAGAAGAGGCGCTTTCCGACGGCGATCAATCCCTCACTCCAAAAGATTTCGACGAAGTAATGAAAGGATTGAAAGCCATCGCTAAAGCTGTTGGCCGAGATATTTAACCCCAAAGCATGCCCCCGTTCAAGAAATCCAAGATTCGACTGCAATTGAGACGTCTGATCGATGATTCATATCGGATCGTCATCATGCCCGGTGTGTTCACTCACATCGTAAATGATCTTAAAAAACGGGGCTATGGCACGAAGTACTGCATCATCACCGACACCAATGTTAAACGACTGTATGGGAATGAATTGCTCGAAATGATGCGTAAAAAGGGGCTCGATACGAGCCTTCTCTCCTTCCAAGCCGGAGAACGCCAAAAGAACCTTAAAACGGTCGAAAAACTGGTGAATCAGATGGTCCAATTGGGGCATCATCGAAAGAGCTGCGTCATCGCATTAGGCGGTGGCGTGGTCGGAGATGTAGCCGGATTTGTGGCTTCGATCTATATGCGAGGAATTCCGTTTGTCCAAATCCCAACAACATTGGTTGCCATGGCCGATTCAAGCATCGGCGGAAAAACAGGAGTAGATCTCATTGGTGGGAAAAATCTCGTAGGAACTTTCACTCAACCAGAAAAGGTGTACATTGACCCACAAGTCCTCAGTACACTGTCCAAAAAACAGATTCGAAACGGCCTAGCCGAAGTGGTAAAACACGGCATAATCCGCGATAAAAAGATCCTCAAAATACTCCAAAAATACCCTGAAAAAGCGATCGAAGGACACACCACCACGATCACCGATCTGCTCGTACGTTCCTGCCACGTCAAAGCCCGCATCGTAGAACGCGACGAACGCGAAAAAAATCTTCGCATGTTTCTCAATTATGGACACAGCATAGGTCATGCCATCGAACATGCCAGCAACTATGCACTCAATCACGGCGAAGCCATTTCCATCGGAATGAACCTGGAAAACCGCCTCGCGGTCGACCGAAAACTGCTCAAATCCAAACATTGCGAACGCATCGAAGAACTACTCAAAGCGCTCAAACTTCCCACCCGCATCCCCGAAAAAATCGACCGAAAGCCCATCCTCAAAGCACTCATCCACGACAAAAAGAACAAAGAAAACGGATACACCTTCACACTCATCAAGCGCCCAGGCCGACCTGTCATCGTGGACGGAATCACCGAGGGCGACGTTAAATCGGTCCTATGATCACTGTTCCCGGCTCGAAGAGCTACACCAATCGGGCCCTCCTACTCGCCGCACTCTGTAACGGTACCAGTCGGTTAGAAGGCACTCTTTTAAGCGACGACGCGCGCGTGATGATCGATGCGCTCAAACATCTTGGAATCGACATCCAAGAAGACGGCACCACGCTAATCGTAACCAGTAAAGGACACTTCACACCACCAAAAAAACCGCTATACCTCGGCAATGCCGGGACAGCAGTTCGATTTCTAACTGCAATACTCAGTAATCAAACATTCCGATCAGAAATAGAAGGAGACGCGCGCATGAAAGAGCGTCCAATCCAAGACCTAATCGACGCACTAACATCCATTGGCGCCAACATCGAATCCACTGATGGCTGCCCACCACTCACCATCCATGAAAGCCAATTAACAGGAGGAAAAGTAACAATTTCGGGACACAACAGCAGCCAATATATTTCTGCATTGATGATGCTTGCACCACTCCTCAACGAAGGTCTCACAATTAATATCGAAGGCGAAGCAACCTCCAAACCATACTTAGACATGACGCTCGATTTAATGAACAAATTTTGTGTACAAAAAGTCTCTCGTAACGGATACAAATCGTTCCTAATTTCGCACCAAAAATATCAACCAACCGAACTCGTGATCGAGGCAGACACATCCAGCGCCACATACTTTTTCGGCCTAGCGGCCATCACCGGAAAAAAAATCAAAGTCGCCCACCTCACCCAAAAAACTCTGCAACCAGACATCCAAATCCTCGATCACCTCGAAGCCATGGGCTGCACCATAAAAGAAGATAAAACAGGAATCTCCGTCACCGGCCCAGAAATACTCGAGCTCCTCGGCACGATCCACGCCAATGACTTCCCCGACGGCGCCATGACCCTAGCAACCGTGGCCGCTTTCGCCCCTGGAGAAACACGACTAACCGGCCTCCACAACCTCCGCATCAAAGAATCGGACCGCCTCTCTGCCATGGCCACGGAACTCACCAAAATGGGCGCCCTCACCACCGAACACGATGACGGACTCACCATCCAGGGCAACCCCGACGCCCTCCACGGCGCCACCATCGAAACGTACAACGATCATCGCATCGCCATGTGTTTTGGCATGGCCAGCGCCCGCATCCCGAACCTTAAAATCCAAAACCCAGACTGCGTGCACAAAACCTATCCCCTCTTCTGGGACGACCTAAAAAAAGCGATCAAATGACCACCAGCGACCAAAACATACGAAAAGCAAGCATCTTCTCAAGTCTAAGTCGATTCCTGGCGCAAACCATGCTCTTCTTTTGGGGAATCTACTTCACGCAGGTCGGATTCTCAGGATGGGAACAAGGAATACTGTTCGCACTCTATCCCCTCCTCAACCTGTTGATCATCGTTCCCATTGGGCTGCTGAACGATCGCATCCCTTCCCGCACCCTCATCCAGCTCGGATTTCTAATGATGGCCTTTCAAATGTGGGGGGTTTCCTTTACCTCAAATTTCTGGCTTCTCATCCCCATTTTCATACTAGGCGATATCGGAGGGATTTCCGTTTACCTTTCCCTTGATAGTCTGTTCTATAAATCAGGTGACTCCAAGAAAAACCACCAAATCGGAGCCTTTGTAGGAACTTATCTTTTAGCAGCCGGCTTAGGCGCCCTCGTCGGAGGATTGATCCTCGATCAAATCGCCTACGAATTCTGGTTCCGCATTATAGGAACACTATCCCTTTTGGCCAGCGTGTCCGCCTTTATTTTGCCCAAAACCGAAACATTTTATTTCAAAATCATCGAATACAAAAAGGATCTGTTCCAACCTCATATTCTCCTGTTCATGGTCGTAATGTTCCTCTGGGCGCTCCATTTTGGACCCGAAATGACCTCTTATGGACTCTTCCTCAAAGAAAACCTTCATCTGAACTACCAACAGATGGGCGTGTACATAGGAACCGCGATCATGAGCATGTACCTGTGGGCCCGCCTAGCCAGCACCCTCCTCAATCGAGGTGTCCCCATTTTGCGCATCCTGTACGTCGGGATATTTTTGACCGCGATAGGAGCTGCCCTCTCGACCGTTTTACACCTTGAGACATCCTTCCTTGGACGTGTCATCCACGAAGCGGGCGATGCATTCATGATGGTCTTCCTCTATTATGGCATACGCCAACTCTTCGCAAAGGAACGAGCCGGAGGCGTTGCGGGCCTGATGAACTTTGTCCAAATGGCGGCCAATATGATCGCTATTCTGGCCCTTGCCCCCATCGGAAAACTATACGGAAATGAATATCCCATCCTGATCACCGCAGGATTTGCGCTCCTCGCGCTTCCTCTCGCCTATCGATTTTCATACCTAATCAAACACTAATGAACATCGTCCTAACAGGAATGCGCGGCTCTGGAAAGACCAGCTTTGGGGAAAAACTGGCCAAAAAAATAGGTTGGAACTTCATCGACATCGACCATGAAATCGAATCTAAGTTGAACAAAAAAATTGATCAATTTGTAAAAGAAGAAGGATGGGATGCATTCCGAGAACTCGAAAAAGAGGTGGCCCTTGAATGTGCCAAACTCGACAAAACCGTAATCTCAACAGGAGGGGGAACCCTCATGGACGAAGAAAGCACAGAGGCGCTCAAGCAAAACGGACACGTCGTCCTTCTCTATCGACCCATCGAAAAACTGCGCCGAAATCTAAGCCACAGTCACGAACGCCCATCGCTCACCGGAGACAAAGACGCCCTCGATGAACTAGAAGAGGTTTGGAATGAACGCAAAGAGAGGTATCATGCGGTCGCCGACACGATCCACGAACCTAAAAAATGGCCAGATTTGGAGGCACTCATTGAAAAACTGCCGGATATTTGGTAGCCTTCCCTCCAATCTTAAATAAGGCTTTTGGACAAAACCCCAACTCCCAACCCCACATACCCCTTCCAAATCGCAGGAGGCCTTACTTTCGTCGTTGAAATTGACCTGGAAGGACACTGCGGCTTAACAAAAGTCCCCGTAGACCCCGAAAGCTGGGCTGCTCAACAAACGTATGACTTCATTCAGGGTCCAGATTCCTGTGCCTGCACGAGGAAAGCGGTGGGAGAACAGGTCATACGACTCATTTTTAGGCCAGGAAATCAATTCCTGAGCATCCCGCCCGACACTCCTACATTTCAGCCAGAAACCCCCTGCCCAGCCGTACGAGCCTTCGACGCCACCCTCAATCAAGGACCTGGAGGAAGCATAGACGAGTCCAGAGAACTCATCCCAGAACATTGCCCACTGAGAACATTTCTTGCTTTCCTAGAGGAACCCTATGAATTCTGGAGAGGAAATGATCGACTGAGAAAATTTCTGCCATTAGTCGAGCAACTTTGCGGACCTCCTGCAAAAACCATCTAAACTGTGGTAGGCTTTTCCCGCATGAAAAAATTCAACACAATAGTTGTCGGTTCTGGAATCGCCGGGCTCAATTTTGCCCTCGGTGCTGCTGAATATGGAAAGGTTTTGATCGTCACGAAAAAGAGAACAGTCGAATCCAGCACTAACAAGGCTCAAGGAGGAATCGCGGCAGTTCTCAACAAAACAGACGATGCCGCCCGCCACATCAAGGATACCATCGAAGGAGGCTGCCACCACAGCAACAAGCGTGCTGTAGAATTCATGGTCAAACACGGCCCTGAGGCCATCATTCATCTGATCGAAATAGGCGTCCCCTTCACCACAGAAGAAACAGGGGAATTGGCGCTCACCAAAGAAGGTGGTCACACCAAACGTCGCGTGGCCTTTGTCGGCGATTACACCGGTCAAGAAATCGAGCACGCCCTTCTCCGAAAGGTCACTCATCACCCCAACATCACCATTTGGGAGCACACATTTGCGGTCGATCTTTTAGTAAAAAACAATCGTTGCTACGGCATCCAAGCCATTCAAGATGAAAGAATTCATCACCTATTCGCCCCCAATACCATCCTCGCAACAGGAGGAATCGGACAAATTTATCAATACACCACCAATCCCTCCATCTCCACCGGTGACGGGTTGGCTATGGGAATCCGATCAGGAGTGAAAACCAAAGATCTAGAATTCATCCAATTCCATCCCACCGCCCTAAAAGTCGCAGGTCGAACAAAATTTTTACTCAGCGAAGCGCTACGAGGAGAAGGAGCCAGACTCCTAGACAGCCAAGGCGAACGATTCATGAAAGTCATGCATCGGCGCGTCGATCTCGCCCCAAGAGACGTGGTCGCTCGCTATGCCTATCATGCCGATTTGGAAGGAGGCGTTTATCTGGATATGCGACACTTACGTGCCTTCGAAACCATCCTCCGCTTCCCCAAAATCTACCAAAAACTACTCGAGCACAGCCTTGATCTCACAAAAGACCTCATCCCCATCTCACCCGCAGCACATTACATCTGTGGCGGCCTAATGACCAACCTAAAAGGCGCCACCAACATCGAAGGGCTCTACGCTTTTGGTGAAGTCGCTCACACAGGAGTCCACGGGGCCAACCGACTTGCCTCCAATTCCCTCCTGGAAGCGCTGGTTTTCAGCAGCCAAATACTCCCACAGATCAAAAAATCCACTCCCCTACATCACATACCCAAATTCAACAAACCCACCCACCGCACACTTTCCCCTGCCATGCGCCGCAAACTTTCCGGAATCCGCAAAAAACTTCGCTTCACCATGTGGAAAAACGTCGGCATCATCCGCAATCAGGCTGACTTAAAGAAGGCCCTCGCTCAACTCAAAACACTCAATGAAGAACTCGACTCTATCAGGACCCTCAGTATTCCCCTTCAAGAAACGCGCAACATGATCCTCGTAGGAGAAGCCATTGCAGTAGCCGCCCTAAAAAGACGTGGAAGCCTGGGAAATCACTTCATCTCGAGTTAGGCCAACGCCAACTGCTCCTCCTGATCCGCCTTCTTAAGCGCCTCAATAATCGCCCCGATGTCGCCATCTATGATCCCGGGCAGATTGCTGAAACTTTGCTTAATCCGATGATCGGTCACCCGATCCTGCGGGAAATTGTACGTACGGATTTTTTCGGATCGATCGCCGGTTCCAATCTGGGAAAGGCGCGCCTCGCCCAATTCTTTGCGCCGCTTTTCCTCCTCCAATGCATACAAGCGAGCTCTCAAAACTCCCATGGCTTTCGTCTTATTCTTGAGTTGTGATTTTTCATCCTGACACGTAACCACCAAACCGGTTGGGTCATGAGTGATACGCACCGCCGAATCAGTCGTGTTCACCGATTGACCTCCATGCCCACTGGCTCGAAACACATCAACACGTAAATCCTCTTCCTTGATCTCAATATCCACCTCTTCCGCCTCAGGAAGCACCGCCACCGTCGAGGTAGAGGTATGCACACGTCCCTGGCTCTCCGTCACCGGGATCCTCTGCACACGATGCACCCCACTCTCATACTTCAACCAAGCATACGCCCCTTCCCCCTCCACACTAAAAATAATCTCTCTCACACCACCACCAAGATTATCACTTTTGTTGATCAAATTTGCCTTATAACCCTTGTCCTCCATGAACCGAAGATAGGTCCGAGACAACTCCTCAGCAAAAAGAGCCGCTTCATCCCCTCCTGCTCCCGCCCGAATTTCCACAATACAACTCTTAGAATCATTCGGATCCACAGGAAGAAGTGCTAAACGCGACTCCGCCAATATCTCATCACGCTTCGATTCCGCCTCTAATAATTCCTCCGAAACAAACGATTTGGTCTCCTCATCTTCCGCCTCTTCGACCATTTTTTTCGCCTCCTCAATCGTATCCTCAACCCGCTTCAATTCCTCATATACAGCCGCTCGAGGCTGCAATTCAGATCGCTTCCGCACCAACTTCTGATATTCCACCTGGTTTGCAATCACTTCAGGCTCAGCCATTTTGGCCTCCACTTCTTGCAACTCATCATAGAATTTTTGTAATTTTTGGAGCATAGGCATCGTATAGAAGAATAGTCGAGTTTTAAGAAAAGCGCAAAACTAGGTTGTTTTCCTGTTTTGCGTGATAACAAAATAACGATCGAGCCCAGCCAAATCGGTATGAAAGTCCACTTTTCCCCCCGGAAAAGCCTTTTGGATCATCAATTCAAGCACCTCTCTCTGAAGTGAGCCAAACTCTCCAAAAACCCATTTAACACCCTTGGTTGAACAATTAATTTGATCAAAAAGCTCTTCGTACAAACGTAACCCATCTGAACCTCCAAACAGGGCAACATGCGGCTCATAATCTTCCACCGATTTCTCCACAAAATGAAACTTTTCCTTTCCAATATAGGGTAAATTGGCCACTAAAACATCCACCGATTTCGTCTCTTCAGAAAGACTCTCCAACAAATCAGAAACAACAAACTTAACCTGATCCAGCCCCAATTGAGTCGCATTCTCCCGCGCCAACGCAATCGCTTCTTCCGAAACGTCACTCCCCCAAACGCGCGCCTGAGGAAGTGCATGCTGCAATGCCAACGCAATCGCACCACAACCGGTTCCCACATCCAAAATACACGGCACCTCAATCCCCTGAACCAAGCCGATCACCGTCTCCACCAAATGCTCCGTCTCCGGCCTGGGAATCAACGCTCGCGGATCCACCTTAAACTCCAACCCAAAAAACTCCTTCACACCCAAGATATACGCCACCGGCTCCCCCTGCTCCACACGCCGCCAAAATCGCTCAAAACGCTCCGCCTCATCCGGCTCCATCATCCGTTCCGGATGCGCAAAAACCGTCTCCTTCGAAACCTGTAAAACCGCCACAAGCAGCAACTCCGCCTCGAGACGTTTATTCAAAACTCGCGCTCTTTCAAGACAATCCAAAACGGATGTCATAAAGCCCACCGTTTAAACTAATAAAAGCGTCTTTTTTCTCGTTCTCGGCGGTACTCTTCTCGCTTTAAAGCACTCTGACGAGTCTGTCGTTTGGTCTGCTCCTTTTGATGATAGCGACGCTCACGACGCAAACGCACGATACGACAGCGCTGAACCGAACCATCAAATCGAGAGATAAAGCGCTCGAACGACTCTTTCGCATTTTTGAAGACCTTAACCGCCATAAAAATAACTTAAAACATTGACTAAGCGATCGGCAGTATAAGAAGTGTACACCCGAAAGTCAAGAACTTCGCGAAAAAGCTTCGCTCACCAAATTATAAACATCTTCACTGATCGCATACACGCGATCCTCTTGAACCCGCAGAATTGCCCCCGAAATCATCTCCTCGTCCTCCTCCTCAAACACCCAAAAATCACCCGGAGTCCCCTTGATCGCACGGAAGCGAAATTCACGATCCTCAAAACGCCCCTGAACTTGCTGTAGCTTTTGCTCAAAATCTTGAAACCGTCCCATATCGATAAAATGCATCTCTGCATTCCCATTACCATTTCCATTGCTATTTCCGTTGGATAGAGGCCCCATAAAAATTGATTAAATTAAATGTTATCGGATAAGTTTACCTTAAAGAGCAGGCTCGGTCAACAGGTATGGGAAAGAACAAAAAGACAATCCTAGAAAGGATGGCGAAATAACATTTCATGGCATAAATCGACACCAACAGACTTCCTCTAAATGTCAAGATTCTTCACCTTCTTGGCATGGGTCTGAATGAACTTCTTACGAGGCAACACCTCCGCCCCCATCAATGTATCAAACACCTTATCAGCGCGCTCCGCATCCGACACAGACACACGCATCATCTGTCGTGTCTCCGGATCCATTGTGGTTTCCCACAATTGCTTAGGGTTCATTTCACCCAAACCTTTGTAACGCTGTATATTCGGCTTCGTCGCCTTGTCCATGGTCTTGAGAATCTTCTCCTTCTCATCCTCAGTATAAGCGTACTCAATACGTTTTCCTTGAGACAGCTTGTAAAGAGGCGGTTGCGCAATGTAAAGATGTCCATTCTCGATGAGTGGCAAGAAATATCTGTAGAATAAGGTGAGCAACAAAGTTCGGATATGCGCTCCATCCACATCAGCATCGGTCATGATCACCGTGCGTCCGTAACGCAACTTGCTCATATCAAACAACTCGCCAATTCCAACGCCCAATGCGATGATGAGCGCTTTGATTTCGTTGTTCCCAAGTATACGATCCATACGCGCATGTTCAACGTTCAAGATCTTTCCACGAAGCGGCAAAATGGCTTGAATTTCACGATTTCTTCCTTGTTTCGCCGATCCACCAGCAGAATCTCCCTCAACAATGAACAACTCCGATTCCATGGGATCCTTAGACGAACAGTCGGCCAATTTACCCGGCAATGTGAGACCGTCCAAAGCGCCCTTTCGAATAACCGTATCGCGGGCCGCACGCGCCGCTAAACGAGCACGGGCCGCCAAATGACACTTACCAAAAATTTCCCGACCATCATTGGGGTTTTCTTCCAAATACTCCTGTAAAAATTCTCCAAACACCGTCTCCACCGCGGTCCGAATCTCCGGATTTCCCAACTTACTCTTGGTCTGCCCTTCAAACTGAGGATCAGCCAACTTCACCGAAATTACGGTAGTCAGCCCCTCACGTACATCTTCCGACATCAAATTGGTGTCCTTCTCTTTAAGAAAGCCACTCTTGCGCGCATAGTTGTTGATCACACGCGTCAGTGCCGACTTAAATCCAGTGAGATGCATTCCTCCCTCCGCCGTATGAATCGTATTCGCAAAGGTAAACACATGCTCTTGGAACGCATTCGTGTATTGAAATGCGATCTCGATCAAACCCTCAGGCACCTCTTTTTCCATATAAATCACATCCCCAATCGATTCTTTGCCCTTATTGAGATGACGCACATACGACATGATTCCACCTTCGAAATAAAAGCGGTATTTCGATTCTTGCTCCTTGCGTTCATCCACCACACTAATCTTGGTTCCCTTGGTCAAATAAGCCTGTTGGCGCATACGATTGGCAATCGTATGAAAGTTGAAATCGAGCGACTCAAACATCTTTGCATCCGGCCAAAAACGGATGAGGGTTCCACTCTTATCCGTCTTCCCATCTTCCTTCACTTCACTCTTCGCCACACCCATGTCATACGTTTGAACATATTTCTTTCCTTCACGATAAACCTCCGCATGAAGCTTGGTCGACAGTGCATTCACCACCGACACACCCACACCATGCAAACCTCCAGACACTTTATATCCACCGCCTCCAAACTTACCTCCCGCATGCAACACGGTCAGCACCGTTTCGAGCGCAGACTTCTTCGTCTTTGAATGTTTTTCGACCGGAATACCACGTCCATCATCCAGAACACTCACCGAATTATCTTTGTGAATCGTGACGATGATGTGCTTACAATGACCGGCCATGGCCTCATCGATCGAGTTGTCCACCACCTCCCAAATGAGGTGATGCAGTCCGGCCACATCGGTCGTTCCGATGTACATTCCCGGACGTTTACGAACCGCCTCAAGCCCTTCAAGAACTTGAATCTGTTCTGCACCATAAGCGTCTTCTGTCTTTTTGTCTTTCGCCATAAAGCGGGGTCCGTAATAAAACTACTGGCGAAAATGTAGCACAACGCGAAGGCCGTCGCAATACGTTACAAAGTCTCACCCGCCAGCTCCAACTGGACCAAATCCCATTCCGCTCTCACCGCATCATCCAGCTCAGAAACCACCACCGATTCCGTCACCACAAACAACGTTCCTTCCACATCTCCCACGATTTCACTCGCCATCGTATCGTCCACATCGTACTCAAACTCAACCATGATTTCATCCGCTCCGTCCTGAACCATCCACATGACGCGAAACAAATTCTTATCCAAATCCACGATCGAAATATCATCTTCCTCCACCTCCAAGCCTTCCGCCACCAAACTGGTCTCCGCCAAGTCAATCGCAAACGCCTCCACCGCCGTCAACGTTCGTCCACTGTCCTCCGTATCCCCAACCACCTCATTCTCCTCTTCCTCTTTCGCCGCCTCCTCCACCGCATCCTTCAAATCCTCCAAACGAACCCCAGCCGAAAACACATCACCCTCCACTTCTAGATCATAAACAATATTGGTTTCACGATCGTACTTAGCCTCAAACGCGATGAGTCCCACACGTCCACCCTCCACACTGAACAAACGATAATTGGTATCGCCCAACGGAAGAAGCGTGGTGAACTCAATGCCCGCATTCGAAAAATTAGATTCCGCTTGCGCCTGCGCCTCTTCCAAGGAAATGGTCGCTTCTTCTTCCCCGCTCAATCCTAAAATATATTCCGACAAATCACTCAATTCATCCTTCTTTTGAAGATACGCCTCAAACGCCTGCTCAAACGTTCCCTCCATCAACTCAAAATCTGGAGAATTGATGAACTCGAACATGAGCGCCAATTCCGCCAATCGCTCTTGATAATAATCCATCACCGCCGTTTCCTTTGTGATGTCATTCATCAACGCATTCGCCTCCGACAACAATTGATAGCCCAAATCACTCCCCTCGTCCGCATCCACCAATTCCGTATCAATCAGTTCAACCAATCGATCCAGCACCCGAATTTTATCTTGAATGAATGCCTGGCGCTCTTCATTCAAATCGTACTCCTCCGCTGTGAGCGTCAAAATCAACTCCTCCAACACGCTCAGCACATCGTACGAAACCATGTCATAAAACGTATCTTCACGGTACAAAAGATTTTGCAAAATCTGCCGTTCTTCCGTCATACGACGCACCACTTCACCCAAATCGGCCCCCGCACTCCTCGCCAAATCTTGCCATCCATCGTTGTATTGAAGCAACGCTTGCTTTGCTTCAGAACGTTCCCCCTGGTCCAATAGATCGTAAACCTCCATCAATCGCTCTCGGAGCAGCATCAAGTAAATCGTCAACTGCTCTCCTTCTGGTGTCGCATGGATATGAATGTCTCCAATCACTTCCTTGGCAGGATAAAAAGCGTGACCATAATAGATCGATTGAAAAACTCGAGTAAGAGACTCCAGCTTATCCAAGTTCTCAAAGTCGGCCGCCGCGATCTCAAAACTCTTCAAACGACTGTTCGCCGTCGATGAATCTCCTTCCATGATCAAATAAAGCGCTTGATACAAAAGTGCCAACTCTTCATCTTCTTCAATCTCCATCAAATGGCGATCGCTCAAAGTCAATAATGATCGCGCGGCACGATACATTTCCGTCAAACGATGCATGAACGAACCTTCATCGTGTCCTCCATCCCCATAACGACGCAACGCCGAGACAAAATCGGTATACACATCCGCCAATCGTTGTTGATCCGCATCCAACGCGAGCACCCACTCATCCTCCCATTGATCCTCATCGAAATAGACAAATGGATAATCTTTAGTGAGTTTGGTGTAACGCAATTGACCCAGACTCGAGCCGAGACTGGATTCCTGAATGGCTGCTTGGTGCGATTCCGTGAGCAAATATCCGTTGATCACTTCTTGTGATCCCTCATCCGATTCATTGAGAAACGATAAACGTGCCGGATGATGCGCCGCAAAAACGGTCACCCGTCCCTCCGTATAATCCATAAAAGTTGACCCCATTTCGGGCTGCACCAAAACACGCTCCGTATTCACCGTCACATCGATCACTCCCTGTAAATCACTGACCCAGACCGATCCC
>CAZEDN010000006.1:0-14357 GCA_964510905.1 uncultured Candidatus Peribacteria bacterium | reverse complement strand
GTTGTTACCAAGCCTTTCTTGTTTGAGGGTGCACGATGCAAGGTTCAAGCCGAAGAAGGTCTTGAGAATTTGAAAAATAAGCTCGATACGCTCATCACCATTCCTAATGACAAGATTCTTTCTTTGATCGACAAGAAAACGCCTCTCGTGGATGCGTTCACTGTGGTTGATGATGTTTTGCGCCAAGGCGTGCAAGGCATTGCCGATCTGATTACCGTTCACGGAATGATCAATGTGGACTTCGCTGACGTGAAGACGGTGATGGAAAATGCAGGTTCTGCATTGATGGGAATCGGTTATGGCACCGGTGAAAATCGTGCCACCGAAGCGGCCAAAGCGGCAATTGATAGCCCCCTTCTTGAGCTTGATATCGTTGGAGCGAAAGGAATTCTTTTCAACATTACGGGAGGCAACGACCTCTCTATGTTCGAAGTGGATGAGGCGGCTCGCATCATTACTGAGGCGGCCGATCCTGATGCCAACATCATCTTTGGTGCGGTTGTGAACGATTCGTACACCGGTGAAATCAAGGTGACGGTCGTGGCTACTGGCTTCGATGATGCGAAACGTGGCTCAACCACCATGTTCCGTGGTGGCATCGAAAATCGTCCTGGTGCCCCGGCTCCTAGTGGCAAGAAAGCTCCAGTCGGGGCTGGCGCTGCAGAAGAAGGTGCCCCCGGGAATGCAGAGAATGAGCTGGATATCCCAGCGTTCATTCGACGCTCGATGACGAAATAGTTCAAAGCTCAAAGGTCAAAACTCAAAACTAAGGAGCCCCGTCTAAAATGGCGGGGCTTTTTTGTGCTACAATCATGCTGTGAAAACCGTACTCATTCCCAAGAAGGACTTTTCGGCTTATGAGCGCTTTTTAAAGGCGCACCATGCGGATGTGCACCAATCCATAAATTGGGGCGAGTTGTGGACGAAATTGCCTCAAAAGGGGCGTTATTGGGCGTTTGCGGCGGTCGAAGGCGAGGAAAAGGACGCAGATTGGCTGGGCACGGCGCTTGTGACGCGGTATGCGTTGCCGTTTGGATTGTGTTGGTTGTCGATTGCGCGGGGACCCGTTGGCGAACAGAAGGCATGGGATGCGATCTTTGATGAGGTTCAAAATTTGGCTAAAAAGGAGAAGGCTGTGTTTTTGCGGGTGGAGTTGCCGGAAGGGTCGGGTATTTTTATCGGAAAGCATTCACAACCGGCGCATGCCCATTATCATCCGGATTGGACGTTGAGGGTGGATTTACGGCCTGACGAGGCGGCAATTTTAGCGCAAATGAAGCAAAAAGGACGGTACAACATTCGAGTCGCGGAGAAAAAGGGGATTACGTTGCGCACGACTGATAAGTCGGAAGAAATTTCGGCGTTTTATAAGATTTTAAAAGGGACCGGCGGGCGTGACGGTTTTGCGATTCATGAGGAGGCGTATTATCAAACGTTCGTAAAAGAGGCGACCATCGGGAAATGGGGAGTGCTTTACGTGGCTGAAAATGAAGGGATGATTGTTGGGGGTATTTTGGTGACGTTTTATGGAGAAACGGCGATGTACTATTACGGCGCGTCGAGTTATGAATATCGGGCGCTGATGGCGCCGTATTTATTGCAATGGACTGCGATGCGGGATGGGAAAAAACAGGGGTGCAAATGGTATGATTTCATGGGCATTGCGCCTCCGGATGAGCCAAATCATTCGTATGCCGGCATCACGCAGTTCAAGACAAAATTTGGGGGCGAAACGGTTGAGTATACAAAGGCTCGGGAGTTTGTTTTTCGGCCGGTGTGGTATTGGGTCATGCGTTTACGAAAGGCGCTGCGAGGTTAGGTCTGGATTCGCGTCCACCTAGGCGGTGTTTCGATATTTGAATTGGTAGGCGCTGTCGGTGTTTTCGGCATAACGGCCGCCGGGTTGCTCGAGGAGTAACGTTTTAGTGTGGTATTCACCAGGGGTTTCTGGGGCGTTTTTAGCGTAATAATTGACGTGTGCCATGATGTCGAGGACGTTGTTGACGGAAAGGTCTTCGAGGCCGCGCTTAAATGTCACGCCGCGCTGTTGCATGCGTACAATTTGGCGATTGAGGTAGCGCGTGGTGCCGATGTATCGGTTGGCCTCGTCCATGGTGGCGCGCCCGACGGAGTCGCCGAAATGTTCGCCAATGGCGGTGCGTTTGAGCTTGGCGCGTTGGTCTGGCCTAAGTTGCCGCATGGTGTAGTCGGGGCTGAGGGCTCGTTCGAAAGCGTTCGCGTCGCCGAGGGGAACCCCTAAGAAAAAATCGAATTCGTTCATGCGTAGTCGTGGTCGCGCGTTTGCGCGAATGGCTTCCATGAGTTTTTGCTTTTCGGTGCGGATTGAGGCTTCGTCGGGGGCTTCGAGTGGTTTTGACTTGGGTTCGGGTTCGACTTCAGGCTTGGGCTCGATTTCTACGGTTCCTTTTTGGGGAGGAGGGGATTCCGCTTCTGTCGTTTCTGGCTTTTTCTTTTTGGGTTCCTCTTTTCCTGGTTCATCTTCGTGAGGTTCTTCGTCTTCGTATTCTGGAGCTTCAAAGGTGATGCCATCTTCGTCATCAGGAGTGACTTCAGGGCGTTCGCGTCGTCGCTCACGCGCGTGGTCGCCATGGAAGGGTTCTGTGGCCTCAGGGGGTATATCCGGTCTTTCGTCGGCCATAGCGGCTTCTGTTTCTGCAGCGGCACGAGCCACTTCGATTTCTGCGACGCGAATGTCGGTGGCGCGTACCAAGTTGACCACTTCGCTTATGGGGAGTTTCCCTTCGTTCAATTGGGCGATCAATTCATCACGTTGAATCAAAAATTCATGATCCTCGGGAAGCATGGCGAAACTGTCTGTTGCATTGACCAACAGAGCTTCTAATTTTTCTTTGTAAAGCAGTTCAATTTCTTCATTGATTTCTGCTGCCGTGTCCGCCAACTGAGTGAGCTCCGGAATTTCGGTGTAGTACATGCAATGATCGGGGGTGTCTTTTTCTTTGAGGGCGGTATTTATTTGTCCAAGAATAGTCTTACCCCCCTCTATGTCGCTGAGGTCCTGCCCCAAAGCAACGAGTTGTGCGTCCATGGCTTCGTCGAAACGAGCAAGGTTTTTATCGATCGCAATAACTGCTCGATGCAATTGATCCTTCATAAGTCTCGGAGAAACTCCTGATTTTTCTTTGAATTGTATTTTGTGCCAGGTTTCAAAATCTAAAATTTGAGTGACCGCAAAAATCTCTTTGTCCTTTTTGGTGCGTGAATCGGGTTCTCGATCCGGTCCGATTCCTAATGTTTCGCGATCGGATGAACTATAAGCGGGACGGAAATCGGCAGAGGCTTGTTTCTTCCCAAACCAATAATCGATGTCATTGAGGGTGGCTTTGTCTCCCCAGAATCCATCCATTTTATCCTGTATGCGAATGTTGTAATCCAGCTCGCCGACGAGATAATGCTGGTAGGCGCTTTGGACCGCGCGAGGGGCTGCCAGGTAAGTGGGTGCGCTGATGAACTCTTTGCTGGTGTAATGCTCAAAGATCCGGCTGATTGTCTCTTCGTCTAAGGGGTTGCTGCCACTCCACGTGGGATGCTCGTCGATGGTGGCGCGGAGTTCTTTTTGAAAATACAAGATGTGATCCACTTCGTTTCGTGGGGCACGATGTGAAAATCCATAAGCCACAGTTTCGAGGAATTGAAGAAGTTCGGCGGGAGTTTCTTTGTATTGCTCGACACCGACACCGGCCACGTCGGCCGCCATGATTCCTTGTGGTGTCATCTGGAACTGTACTCCGCTCAGCTGGAATAGTTCTTGTAAAACTTCGTCGGTGGCTTTCTCGATGCGCTCTGCGTTGGCACGAATTTCGGCTTCATAACTTTCGAAAAGTTGCGCGAATCCGGCCTCCAGCTCTGCACCCATGGCTCGGATGGCCTCCTTTTCTTCTTCGGGGATATCGGGGTTTTCTAGTATTTCTTGGAGGTCCCCAAAAACATCTTCTCGGACGGTCATAATGGCCTCGGTCATGATGGCGAGCAGAGGCTCGACGTTCACCGCTTCTACCATTTCGTCGGCAGAAACGATTTCGCCTGGTCCCTCGGCTGGCCCGGGAGTCACCTCTGGGGGTGGCACTTCTGGTCCCAAGGGTGCAGAAGGGGCTACATCGAAAATGAGACGGTTTTCTGTGAACATCATTCGTCGTTAAGGAGTTGTTCTGCGTGTTCGTGTTCTTTTTTACGTTCGTGTTCTTCGAGGAGTTGTTGTTTCTTTTTGGTGTATTGATTTTTGAGTTCATTCAATTTAGCAAATGCCTTTTCTCCGGCGTTGCGATTCTGTGTGGCCACATCGAGATATACGCTTTTTTCTTTTTGGAGCGCTTGAATGGCTTTGATCTGCTTTTTTTCGGGGAGTTGATCGATGGCTCCGATCAATTTTCCTTGAAGATCTCCGGGGAGGCTTTGCAGCGCGAGTGATCCCTGCACGAGATCGTCCATCACGTTTTCGGGGTCACCAAAGACTTGGGTGACATGTTTCCCTGTTTGATCGTTTTGGGGATCTTTTTTGTTTTGACCGGCCATGGGGGGCTTTTTATGTTTATTTATCTATATATTTTACCTTAAATTTGATCTGATGACAATCCTTTTGGGTCTTTGTAGAGGTTCTTGGCACGGTCGATGAACAGTTTTCCGTTGAGGTGGTCCACTTCGTGTTGAATGATGCGTGCGTTGAATCCTTCAAAGGAGAGAGTTTGTTTTTGGCCTTTTAGGTCTTCGAATGTGACTGTGATGGCTTTGTGGCGTTCTGTGGGGCCCCATTGATTTGGTGCGCTGAGGCAGCCTTCTTCCATCTCTTCCATTTCTTCTGAAAAGTGTGTGATTTCTGGGTTTATTAGGGGAAGAACCATTTCTTCCTTACTCTCGGGGTTGAGGCGGGCGAGGGCAAGTTGTATGTTTACGCCAACCTGGGGTGCAGCAATTCCAACTCCATCCACACTGAACATGGTTTCTTCCATATCTTTGATCAGCTTTTTGAGTTTTTTATCGACCTTTTTGACTGGGACGTTTGGTTTGCGAATGGCTGGGTTTTCTTCTTTCGGGGGGATTGGCAATATGGCCATTATTTTGATTTTTTATGAGATTTCAGTGATCGCTCAACAAAAAGGTCCAGCTCGTTTACGTCTCCATCGAGGACCGTTTCAACCTGTTTGGACTCGTGGTCGGTGCGGTGATCTTTTACCATTTGGTATGGATGGAGGACGTATGAGCGGATTTGGTTGCCCCAAGATCCTTTGACGTGTTCGCCTTTGATTTCGGAGAGGGCATCGAGGTGATGTTGTTCTTTGAGGGCGACCAGTTTTGAGGTGAGTGCCTTCATGGCTTGTTGCTTGTTTTGAAGTTGGCTGCGCTCATTTTGGCATTGCACGACGATCCCGGTGGGGATGTGTGTCATGCGCACGGCTGAATCTGTTGTGTTTACGGATTGGCCGCCTTTTCCGCTTGATCGATAGACATCAATTTTGAGGTCTTCTTCTTTAATTTCGAGTTCGCCTTCGTCGATTTCAGGGGATACCTCTACCTTGCAGAAGGAGGTTTCGCGGGTGTGTTTGATATTGAAGGGGGAGAGGCGGACAAGTCGGTGAGTTCCGGCTTCCTCTTTGAGGAATCCGTATGTGAATTCGCCTTCTAGGCGGAGAGTGGCTGATTTTATCCCAGCTTCTTCCCCGTCAGATTTTTCGAGAAGTTCTACTTTCCATTTTTTACCTTCGGCGTATCGCGTGTACATCCTGAGGAGCATCTCGGCCCAGTCTTGGGCGTCGGTGCCACCGGCCCCTGCGTGGATGGAAAGGAGGGCGGGCTGTTGGTCGTATTTCCCGTTCAAATATAGTTGTATTTCCAGCTTTTCGTACTGTTTTTCGAGTTCTTCCACCCGTGTTTCAAGCTCTTTGTACTCCTCGTCATCATTTACTTCGTTGATAACTCCGGTCAATTCATCTGCGTACTTCAAATCTTCTCCAAACTTCTCCCAGGCGGCGATGGTTTGTTCGAGATGTCCGTGCTTTTGTGAGGTTTTTTGGGCGTGTTTTTGGTCGTCCCAGAAGCCCGGTTTTTGCATCTCTTCCTCGAGTATGGTGACCTGTTTTTTGAGTTCGGGGAACTTGAGGAATTTTTGAGCGTCTTCCAGTTCTTTTTCGAGCCGACGGATAGTTTCGATGAGATGTTCCATGCGATTATCTTACTGTGGTTTTAACGGGAGGGGAAGGGGTTGACTTTTTTGTGTTTTTGTTTTAGATTTGCTCCCTTTATTTTACACTATGCCTGAATCTGTTCCTTTTCGAGTTCCTATGAAAGTAATCGAGGCGTTTGGGAAAAATCCTGATGCTGTGACTTTTGATGAAATTGAACATGCGGTATGCCAGGAGCTTGGATGTGCAACTCATTTGTCGCGGGAGAGGATTGAACAAGGGGGGCTTGGGGCATGCGATCTTCTTTTGGAGCCAATATTAATCCGTAATCCTCGCACACTTGAGTTGCAGTTCAATGATACTTATCAAGAATTTCTTGCTTCATTGTTTGAGGCATGGGAAAAACTTCGCATGGTGGTTGCCAAGATTTTAGAGCAACAAGGCTTTTGTGTTCATCTTCTCCCTCTTACTTCTGGCTCACATGCTGGCACCTCGATTGTAAAGTGGACTTCTGTAAGCGAGGGCATCCCTGTGCCGACGATCGTTGTTCCGGAAGATCCACATTTGGCGCAAGAGGTTTATTATCCACTTCCTGGAACCACGGAAGAAGGTGCTAGCGATAGGGTTGTTGCTCGAGTGGGCTTGGCGTTTTCTGATCGTGTAGAAACCTCGCTTGCTGATTGTGCGTTTAGTTTGTCGTTTCGGGATGGTTTACGTCTCATTGTTGATGGATGCCGTGGGGCGGAGTGCTTACACCAAGAAGGTTTGATTCATCGCGATATTAAGCCTCCTAATATTTTAAGGATTTATAGTGACACAAGTCTCTTCGGAAAGTTATGCGATCATGAATTGGCAACCACGACTGGAGCTCCTTTTTTCAAAGATATTGATGGTTACTTCTGGCATTGTGGGACCGATGGTTATACTGAGTTTTCTTGGTACAGTTTTAGCCCAGCTGAACATGCAGCTTACAATTATACTCCAGGGACTGACGTTTTTGCAGCAGGAATTACGTTGCTTAGTTATTATTTAGGTTTGGATGCTTTTAACGCTCCTCATCTTTCGCGTCGTTTGCAGGCGCTTTTTGGTGCATTAAATCGTTTGGACGTACCAATAACTCCTGAAATTGTTAAAGCGCAATTAGCTGACTTGCTTCGAAGATTTCCTCCTGAGCGTGAAATTCCTCCAAATGTTTTGGGTTTACTTGCGGCAATGCTTACACGAGAATCTTCTGACCGCCCTCCGATGAGCCATATGATTGAAGTGATGGATGGCGAGTATGGGTTTGATTCTTAATTCATCTCGCCTCTCGGAGGCATTCGAGGTATCTTATGAGGGCTATGAGCACAGCCCGCAAAATTCTTTCAAATACGTTTATTCAAGTGTCCGGGAAAATTGTCGGTGCCTTGATTAGTGTGGTGATCGTTAAGCTGATCACGAACTTTTTGAGTGTGGGTGGATATGGGCAGTATGTGTCGATTTATGAGTTCTTGGCGTTTTTTGGGATTATTGCTGATTTGGGGCTGTTTACGATTGCGGTGCGTGAGATGGCAAAGGATGAAAAACGGATCAACTTTATTGTTGGGAATATTTTGAGTTTGCGGACGATTTTGGCGAGTTCGGTGATGTTGTTGGCGATTGGAGCGGCGTTTTTGATTCCGCAATACGAAGGAACTTATATTCCGATTGGTATTGCGATTGCGTCGATCTCGGTGTTTTTGTCGATTCTGCACGGGACCGTTTCGAGCGTTTTACAGGTTCATTTAAAGATGGGGTATCCCACGTTGGGATTACTTGCGGGGAAGGTTGTGAGTTTGGGGTATATGTTTTATGTCATCTTTTTTGCGTTCACAGAGCCGTCTGCTGAGGCGTTTTATCAACTGTTGTGGGCTGGGGTTTTGGGGAATATTGCGATGTTTGGAATCACGCTGTTTTATGCGATGCGGTACGCTAGGATTCGGTTCCGATTTGATTTTGATTACTGGAAAGATACGGTATGGAAAGCGTTGCCGTATGGAATTGCACTTATTTTGAATATGGTTTATTTCCGGATCGATTCGATTTTGTTGTTGCTGATGAGGGGACCGGAAGATGTTGGGCTTTATGGAGTGCCCATGAAAGTTTTGGACATTCTTTCTATCATTCCTATCTATTTTATGAACTCGGTTTTGCCGTCGTTGACGCGGCGACTAAAAGAGGGACATGAGCGTGCGAAAGAAGTTATCCAGCACTCGTTCGACTTTTTGGTGGCGATGGTGATGCCGATTGTTGTGGGGGCACAGGTTTTGGCATATCCGCTTATTTTTATTATCAGTAGTCCGGAGTTTTTGAGTCGCGTAGAAGATGGATTTTACGGGTCTGATGTTGCTTTGCGCATTTTGGTTTTCGCGATGATGTTTGCGTTCATTAGTGCAGTATTTATATTCACGTTGATTGCGATTGGATATCAAGGAAAGCTGCTTTATATCAGTGCCGCGGGGGCTTTGTTTAATGTGATTTCTAATATCATTGTGATTCCTGTGTGGGGATTTCGAGGAGCGGCATTTACGAGTGTTTTGAGTGAACTTTTGATCGTCACATTAGCGGCGATTATGTTGTACAAATTCTTCCCGTATCGGTTGAAGTTGGGCGGCGCGGTGCGCATTGTTTTTTCTGCTCTTGTGATGGGATTGGTGGTTTGGGTACTTCGCGACCCGTTGTATGGCGTGATGGAGAACTTTAATTTCTTGGTGCTGTTGCCGCTTGGAGGGCTTGTGTATGCGCTCATGCTGTGGTTGACTGGGGTCGTCAGCAAGGAACGGTTGGCACTTTTAAAGAATCGCTCTTAATTCATGGAGTCTCGTTTTCAAACGTTTCATTTCGAAAAGTACACTTTTGATCCGGAGGAAAAAGTGGCGCAATTTCATTATTCGTTTGATCGGGAGTTGTATTTTGTGGAGACGTTGAAGTTGCATGTGAGTCGTGTGGAGGAAGGAGAGGCGCTGGATCGAGTTTTGTTTAATTTACATTTAGCGCTGGGGATTAGTTATTGGAAAGCTTATTGTGCGTCGGAAATTAAGATTGAATCGGGGAAGCTATCGCGAAAACAGGCAGATTTTTGGAATACGGTTTATACAAAAGGGTTGGGAGAATTTTTTTACCAAAACCGGATTGATTTTCGCGGATTATTGAACTTTCCGTATGGCGATGATGTTGAAGTTGAACCTGTTGAATTGAAAATAACTGATGATGCGATGGTTCTTCTTGGGGGAGGGAAAGATTCGTTGGTTACGGTGGAATTAATGAAAAAAATGGAGAAAAAGTTTGATGTTTTTACGTTAAATCGATATCCGGTGATCGATGCGCAGATTGAGCGAATTGGGGCGCCTCATCATTGGATTGAGCGTACAATTGATCCTGCGCTAATGGCGGAAAATGAGAAGGGTGCATTGAATGGTCACGTGCCGATTTCGATGATTTATGCGTTTACGGCTTTGTTAATGGCGGTCGTGGAAGGGCATCGATACATCGTGCTTTCGAATGAGCACAGTTCGAATTATGGAAACGTGGAATATTTGAGCGAGGAGGTGAATCATCAGTGGAGTAAGAGTTTTGAGTTTGAGAAATTGTTTTCGCATTATGTGAGGAAGTTTGTGACATCGAATGTTGAGTATTTTAGCCTGTTGCGACCCTTGCATGAGATTCAGATCGCGAAAATATTTGCGGTGCACGGAGAGTGGCTGGATCAGTTTACGAGTTGTAATACGAATTTTCGAATCGCTGGTCCTGGTGCGTTGAAATGGTGCGGGAAGTGTGCGAAGTGTGCGTTTGTTTTTGCGCTTTTGGCGCCGTTTGTGGAGCGAGAAAAGCTGGTAGCGGTGTTCGGGAAAGACCTTCTTGCCGATTCGGAATTGGCATCGACTTATGCAGCCTTAAGGGGTGAAACTGACGTGAAACCTTTCGATTGTGTTGGCACGCCGGAAGAGGTGAAAACGGCAATGAAAATGACTGTGGGCGAAACCGTGGAAGACTTTAAGATTTCGGACGAACATTTAATCCCTGAAGAATTTCAATCTTTTTTAAATGAACTTCAATAATTTATCGGTGGTCATTGTGGGCATGGGACGTGTGGGACAATCAACCCTGGCATACCTGCAAAAGCACTATCCTGGTTGCGATGTGACTACGGTGGATCAAAATAATCCAGGATACCCGATTTCTCTTGCGAATTGGGATGTTGCGATTGTTTCGCCTGGGGTTCGGCCAGATGACCCTTTGCTTAAAACGGCGAACCAAATTACGACATCGACCAATATTTTTATGGATGAATGTGAGGGGCGTGTGGTGATGGTGACGGGATCGAAAGGGAAAAGTACGACCGCGAGCTTGATTCATGCGATGTTGCATATCGGAGATCAGGAATCTTATTTGGTGGGAAATATTGGGGAGGCCTCGCTGAGTGTCTTGAATGATCACAACGAGAAGGATGCGATTTATGTGTTTGAATTATCGAGTGCGCAGGCGATGAGACTTACGAAAGGGCCGGATATTGCGGTGATTTTGAACCTGTTCCCGGAACACATGGATTATCATGGGAGCGAGGAGGCATATTATGCGGCGAAGTTGAATGTGGCCAAGGTGCAAACCGAGGATCAGGTGTTGATTCATGGGCCTGGCGTGAATGCGCGATTGGATGGTGCCGTGGCGCAAGCGATGACGTGGGAGGATGTGGATCTTTCTGGTGCAGAGTTTTCTTTAAAAGGGGAACATAACTTGGAAAACATGAAGGCTGCGGCCAAGGTGGCGCGTGAATTAGGAGTTGAAGATGAGGCAATTATGGCGACATTAAAAGCGTTTAGTCCGTTACCGCATCGATTGGAGTTTGTTGGGATGCATAAGGAAATTTTCTTTTATAATGATTCGATTTCGACCGCGCCGGAGGCGACCATGGCGGCGTTGGAGGCACTGGATGAGGTGGGGACGCTGATTTTGGGTGGTATGGATCGGGGGTATGATTTTACGGCATTGGCGAAGGATGTGGTCGCGAAAGAAGTGCCGAATGTGGTGCTTTTTCCAGATTCAGGAGCCAAAATTAGAGTATTTTTGGAGCGTGATGGTTATGAAGGCACTATTTTTGAGACCGATTCCATGGAAGCTGCCGTGAAGTGGGCGTACGAATACACGCCAAAAGGGACGATTTGCCTTCTGTCACCAGGTGCACCTAGTTACAATTTGTTCAAAAACTTTGAGGAAAGGGGGGAGGCGTTTAGTGAATGCCTTCTAAAATCTTCCGTCCATTAGTGGTCGCGATTTTGACCAATTCTTCGACGTCGTAGTAACGACAGGTTTCTATTAAAAAGAGAAGTTCTTCGAAGATGTCCCCGTCGATGAACGGACAGAAGTAGTCGTGAACATTATCAATCCCAAGGGCTACGTTAATCCCGGCTTTAATCATTTGTGGGACTGGTGCAATGGAATTGTGAACTGGGGCCATTTTATCGCGGAGTTGGACCATATCTATTACAGCACGAGGGGTGACGATAACACTCATGTCAGCTTCTTTGATTAATTTAAGGATCTCATTCATATAATCATCGGGGTGTGCTGCCAAGGAACAACAATGAACTGCGTTAACTCGTCCTTGCAGGCCGTGTTCAATCACTTTTTTAGCTAAAATTTCAGTGTCTTTTTCGCCAGGGTCGTTGTTTTGGTCGATGTGGACGTCTACGGTCTTGTTGTACTTTTTGGCTACCCCAAAGAGGTAATCCAGGTGTTCTGCCTGATTTGGGCGATCACGAGAGGGGAGTCCTCCCATAACATCGATGTGCGGGATTGCTTTTTCGATAAATTTTTGAGCTTTCGGATCGAGCGCGCCTTCTAAAACTTGGGAAGCAATTTGGATCTCGATTTGATCTTTGTATTTTTCTTTGATTTCTAGTCCAGCCTCAAGGCACATCATCCCAACTCTTTTATCAACATCCACATTGGTGCGCGCCAATGTACATCCTTGATCGATTAATTTTTCGGCTTGGATCGACATTCTGTGCATTAAATCTTCATGGGTATATTTTTCTTTGATTTCCCGCCAAAGATCCCACTTAACTTCCATGCTGTGGTTTGTCATTTCAAGGGTTTCTGGAGTTATGACGTGAGATTTATCAAAGTGGGCATGGCAACAAACAGGGCCACCATTTTCTTTGATCTTATCTCGGAGTAATTGGTGTAGGTCCCAGGGTTCCATTTGAGAGGGGTTAGCGTTTTTTTAGAGTGGCTATTTCTTTCTCGATTTTGCCGAGCTGGAGATTGCCAGTGCCACCTTGGTGGGTGGACATTTTGAGCCATTTATTAACGTCGTCTGCAGTGACTTTTATGCCCTTGATGTCCCCGCCAACTTCCCGATATGCGTCACGGAAGCTCATTCCTTCGGCTACTTTTTCGAATGCCTTATGTGCAGCAAACATTCCTGGTGCTTCGAGCATGGAAGTCATCATTATTTCGGCATTGGGGGTGACGTTTTCGAGGATAACCCCCATGGCTTCGATTGACATTTGCGTGTATCGCAAGCCAAGGAAGAGTGGTCGCTTGGTTTCTTGTCCTTCTCGGTGATATCCGGAAACTTTGTTGAGGTTATTCATGACGATTTCGTTTTTGCAGGCCAGAACGGTTGAGGCACGTCCTCGAATGAGTTCTGCGACATCGAGGTTTTTCTTTTGCGGCATGATGGAGGACCCGGTAGCGATGCAATCGTTCATTTTAAAGAATTTGAATTCTTGTGTGGTGAAGAAGAGTAGGTCGGCGGCGAGTTTGTTGAGCGTCATCATGATTTGTGAACATGCCTCCAGGACAAGTCCTTGGATTTTTCCACGAGAATTGTGGCAGTAGATGGCATTGTTTTGGGTTTTTTTGAATCCGATTTCTTCGCTGAGCCAGTCGCGATCGAAGTCGAAGGGTGTGCCGTATCCTGCGCCTGATCCGAGTGGATTTTGGTCCACGATTTCTTTGTTGATGGCTATGAGAAGCTTGGCGTCATCCACTAAGCTTTCTGTGAAAGCCATGATCCACGATCCGACGGTGGTGGGCATGGCTTTTTGCATGTGGGTATACCCTGGCATGGCGATCATTTCATGCTTTTTAGCGAATGCGATCATTTTGTCGGCCAGCCCGAAGATTTCCTTTTGGATTTCTTTGGATTTGCGGCGTAGGAACCATCGCTCCATAGCTAGTACTTGGTCGTTTCGTGAACGTCCGGTGTGGATTTTTTTACCGGTGTCGCCAAATTTTTCGATTAAATAGTCTTCGATTTTTGTATGGCAGTCTTCGTCTTCTACTTTCAGATTAAATTTGTCTTTTTTGTAGAGTTCCAAGATTTCGTCTAGTCCTTGTTCGAGTTGTTTGAGTTCATCTTTTTTGATGATGTTGTGTTTTGCGAGAAGGCGGGCATAACAACGGGAGCACCAGACGTCATCGGGAATCATTTCTTGGTCGTATAAAATGTCTTCACCCGCGTTGTATTCTTCAACAACGGGATGTAGCTGGGTTCCACTACCTTTGTGCCAAATTTTTTGCTTAGCTTTTTTGTCGGCCACGGTAATAGGGTTAAATGCTGCCCGCATTTTAGGGGTTTGGCTCCCGTAATACAATCGTGCCCTCTTGTGAAAATTGGGGTTTTAAGGTATAATGTATGTGTCACGACATCAGGGGGGATAAAGAGTTTTAAAATCACATACTGTAATGACACAATCCGAAGAAGATAGAGATAAAAAAATGCAGAAGACTTTGCAGGGCATTGAGCAAGAGCTTAAGGCTATTCAGGCAGGGAAAATTTCAAAACAATCTCAAAAGAAACATTCTAGCCGGGGGAATCGTACTTTTAAGAAAACTAAGAAAAAATTTAACCAAGAAAAATCGATGAATTCGATGAAAAAACGGTCATCTAAAAAAAGACGGCCACAAAACACACACAAAGGGACCCACAAGGGGTCTCACCATAAAAAATCATCTAAAAACAAGCTTCGTATTATTCCTCTCGGGGGATTGGAGGAGATTGGTAAAAATATGATGGTTTTTGAGTATGGAAACGATATTGTCATAGTTGATATGGGATTTCAGTTTCCTACAGAAGATATGCTGGGAATTGATTATGTCATTCCAGATTCTACATATTTACAGAAACGGAAGAAAAATATTCGTGGGGTCTTTTTGACTCATGGCCACCTCGATCAT
>CAZEDN010000005.1:0-14648 GCA_964510905.1 uncultured Candidatus Peribacteria bacterium | reverse complement strand
ACTGCGATTCAGAATGTGACAATTCAGCTTGTGGTTACGATGGAGGAGATTGTGGTGGGGGCGACGACAGTGACGATGATGGATACTGTAACGATAACTGCCCAAACAGTTGGGTCAACGATGGAATATGTGATAACTACTGTTACGATTCAGCATGTGATTGGGACGGGGATGACTGTGGAGGAGCAGGATGTGCCGACGGATGCCCTGACAGTTGGATTGGTGACGGTTACTGCGATTCAGAATGTGACAATTCAGCTTGTGGTTACGATGGAGGAGATTGTGGAAGCGACGATGACGATGGATACTGCGCGACCGACTGTCCAGATTCTTGGGTAGGGGATGGAGTTTGCGATGACGTTTGCTACACCGCCACCTGTGAATACGATGGTGGCGATTGTGATGTGGACGACGATGACGACTATTGTTCCGAAGGTTGCCCTGATTCCTGGATCGATGATGGGGTGTGTGATACGGAGTGCTACAACTCAGCGTGTGGTTGGGATGGATCCGATTGCGATGATTACTGTAATCCAGGTTGCCCAAATGAATGGCTAGCAGATGGCGTGTGCGATGAAACCTGTAACGTAGCGGCTTGTAGTTTTGATATGGGGGATTGTGAAGACGACGATGATGGATATTGCGCCGAAGATTGTCCAGATAGCTGGTTAGCCGATGGAATGTGTGACACTGCATGTAATGTGGCCGCCTGTAATTATGACGAGGGAGACTGTGATGATGAGGAGGACGGATATTGTGCCGCGGGATGCCCCAATTCATGGATCGATGATGAAGCATGCGACAGCGGCTGTTATAACGAAGCTTGCGATTGGGATGGATCCGACTGTGATGGAGGACCAGGATGTGCCGAAGGATGTATTCCAGGATGGCAAGGAGATGGAGTGTGCGACGAAGAGTGTAACAATTCAGCTTGTAGCTACGATGATGGGGATTGCAGCGATGAAGATGATGACGATGACGACGGTGATAGTGGATGGTGCGACACCTATTGTCCGAACTATTGGGTGGGTGATGACTTATGCCAAGGAGAGTGTAATGTGGAAGCTTGTGAATATGACGGCGGGGATTGTGATGACTATTGCGATGCATTCTGTGAACCAGGTTGGATAGGCGATGGGGTTTGTGACGACAGTTGCAACAATATGTTTTGCGAATATGACGGAGGCGATTGTGACCCGGACGAAGATGACTCCGATGACGACGATTACGACCCTCAAGACAGCTACTCTTGTCACGACGATTACGACGACATCTATTGGGTGGATTCAGATGGAGAATACGGCGACGAAAAAGAGAGCTGCGAATATGGATGCGAAGACGATGAATGTTACGAAAGTGGATATGAATTAACAGCAATTTATCCAGCAGAAGATGAGGTGTCGGAAGTAATGGAGGGTGGGACTGTGCATCGTTATTACTTGCTCACATTCAACAGTGAACCAAGTGAAGACACGAGTATCACGCTTTATGACGAGGACGAGGAATTACATATTTTCCACTCCGATGATGAGGGAGTGCTCGAAATCGAAATCGATACTGACGGTCTCAACAAAAACAGCTATTACGATTATGAAATAACCGGAGCAGGAGGAGTAACCATCGATACGGTTGAATTCCAGATTTTTGTGAATCCTTCCAATCACTACAAAACCTTTAGTGGGGCATTTGCCAAGCAGGTCGAAGCAGCCCTAGCGGTTCAAGCCGAAGGAGCCGAAGAAAGCAAACGAACCGTTCAGTACAACCCTGAAGATGCGCAAGCCAAGGTTGACCTCAACACTCGATACAAAGGAGGTGTCGGAATCAGCTGTGGAGAAACCGGAATCCAAGTCGAAGCAGGCAGCGCCAAAGCCATGGTTGGATATGAATGTGGCATCACCGGTGGTCTCTTTACCGATGAGGAGCTGGGCTACGAATTCATGTACAACGAATACGCGAATCACCTAAGTTACGGAAGTGGCGAACAAAACGAAGCAATGCAACTGTTTAATATGCTCACGATGAGTTACGCTCACCAGTTGAGTCCGATCGTCAAAAGGATTATTGAAGACGCAACATTGGGCCTCACAAGTACACCGGACGATTATGTGTACAAGGAAGGATTGGCAGTGGGGGGTTATGCATCGGCCGAAATTGATGCTGGAATTGGGGTTTCTGTAGGAGGCGGAGACATGACCAATGCAGGAGCATTTGCAGGAGCTGGAGTAGGAGCAGAATTATCTCTGGGAGCTACAGATTATCCAAAAGAAAACAAAGACAGCTTTACATTGAAAGGCGGACTAGAAACATCAGCAAATGTCACACTCGGTGTTTCAGCCGACGAAGACACAACATTCGGCCTGAGCACAGATATCTGGCGCATGACCGGAGAGGGACGCCTTGAGCGTTTCTACGACAGCCGAAATCAAGTTCTCGAGACTGTGCTCACGTTGACCACAGACGATATGATTTACGAGTACAAATTCGGAGGAACCAGCGGCTACGACAACCTCTGGGGAGATCTTCAAGACCAAGGAGGACTTTCATTCAAAAACGTACTCTACTATTTCCTCAGTTACGCAGCGGGCGACCCCAATGCCATCGTGGTTTACACCGAAAGCGAAAAAATCGATCAGGATGAACTGAATTTCGCCCTTGGGGCAGGAGGCAAATTACTAGGGGTAGGAGGAGAACTCGGAATCAAGATTAACGAAAACACCGAAACGGTCTACGTGAAAAAGAAGAGCGTATTCATGGGCGGAGAAGAGTATGTCGTAGAGGAGTATTCAAAGCCAAGCACCATCAGCCTCGACATAGAAGATCTCATCATCAATAGCTTTGCGGTGGCCAACGCAGACTTCATGCACGTATTGGAAGAAACCGGTGAATTCATCGATGCAGCCAGTGAAACCCTCGAAGAAGGCATGCAAACCGTTGAAGACGGAGTCATGGACCTTGGAAATGCAGCACTCAGTTTCTTTGGACTTCAATTGACAGAAGTCGCTTCAACAGAAATCTATGGAGTCGAATCTGAATTGGACGATCCCGTTTACGGGTTGGTGAACACAATCTACCTCTACCCAGATGAATCTTCATTGGGAGAAGCTGGACAGCTAACGTTTAGTTATCAACAAGGGGATGTTTCAGGATTTACAGAAAGCACACTAGGAATCTACAAATACGACTTCGAAAGTGGAGAATGGGCATATGTTGGGGGAGAAGTAGACACATCCGCCAATACAGTAACCGCAACCATAACCGCAACCGGACAATATGCGATGGGGGCGGCTGTTCCCTCTGGGGCAATCGAGTTTGAAGATGATAGTGTCAGCATGACGTTCAACGGATCAAACACGAAAACCATCACCACCGAAGCCCTCGCCAATAATGACGGCAGCGAAGTAGAAGACGGAGAGTTATTTACAGTAACATTGAGCAATGGCTCGATCATCAGTGGAGATGCAAGTAGCACAATGAACGGCCACCAGGTTGAATCCGAAGGGGGAGTCGTGGAAGTTCGTGTAAAATCAAGTGCTGTTGCCGAAGACGCTGAACTCACACTTACTAGTGAGCACGAAAAAGCCACCGGAACACTCACAATCACAGCTATCGATGCAGGAGATCCAGACGCGCCTAGTAATTTAGCCGTAAGCGAATCGGGAGGGAAGGCACAGCTAGGATGGGACGAAAGTAGCGCAAAAGACCTTTCCGGATACTACATCTACTACAGAGAAAGCGGATCAAGCGACTGGGATGGAAATGCAGCAGACGAGCTCCCATCGCCGATAGAGGCACTTGCCGGTGCATCCTATTACCAACTTCGCCTCGACGACAACACAGACTACCAACTCTATATGGTATCTGTGGATGCTGTCGGAAATACGAGTGGAGGTTCGGAGATAGTAAACTTCTCAACCGGAAACCTCGACAACTACCAGACAGACTCGGGCTCCTCATCCTCAGTGGGCAGTAGCGGCCTCAGCGATGTCGTGGGCCACTGGTCCGAAGATTACGTCGACACACTGGTGTCTTGGGGAGCAGCTCAAGGCTACAGCGACGACACGTTCAAACCGGACAATCAAATCAATCGCGCCGAAGCACTCAAGATTTTACTCGCCGCCTCCGGCTTCACAGAAGACGATTATGACGCCGAAACCATGGCGGTGGACCTCGACGATGTAGCGAGTGGCAGCTGGTATGAACCGTATGTAGCGATCGCGATCGACTTTGGGCTCGTGCAAGGCTATCCCGACAATACTTTCCGTCCCGAACAGAGCATCACTCGTGCTGAATTTGTGAAAATCGTGGGTGCATTATATGAATATGGCTATGGGGAAGGAAGCATCCCCGATGACCTCAGCGAACCCTTCGCCGATGTGGGTAGCAGCGACTGGTTCACGAAATACGTTGCCTTCTTGTACGACCAAGGCATCGTCTCCGGAAGCGACGCGACTCATTTTAACCCAGGAAATCCCATCACCCGAGCCGAAGTGAGTAAGATCATCGTGGTATCGGTAGAAGTGCTATAAACTATTCCGTGGCTTCCTCCTTCGCCGAAAAGGTGCGCGCACCCAATTCTTTGTCGAGCATGAAGAGGCCGGGACCTTTTTCCCCTGCTAAATGAATTTGATCGATAATCTTAGACGCCGTGTCCTCCTCTTCAACCTGTTCATCGATGAACCACTTCAAGAACGACTGAAACGCATAATCTTTCTCCTTTGTGGCCAATTCATAGAGCCCATTGATGAGAGACGTGACATGTTTCTCGTGAGTCAAGGCAGCTTCGAAAGCACCCAAGGGTGATTTAAATTCTGATTCCGGTTTTTCGATTTTGTCCAACGCAACGGTTCCCCCGCGTTCATAAACAAAGTCATAAAACTTCATTGCGTGAACCATTTCTTCTTGAGCTTGGGCCTTCATCCAGCCCGCAAAGCCTTCCAACCCTTTGGCGTCAAAATAGGCGGCCATGGACCAGTACAGATAAGCCGAAAAGGTTTCCGCATTGATCTGTTCATTGATCGCGTCGTTGATGCTTTTTTTCATGATGAAAAATTAAAAGATAGTAGATCCACCATAGCGCTTTATGGAGAAATTTCAACCGTTGATTTGAATTGCATTCATGGGGCACGCGTCCGCTGCGGCCCGATTTAGCTCTAGGTCGCACTCAAATGCCTCTGCCACAACAAGATCGCCCTTTTTATGTCCACCAATCAGCTCCGCCTTCCCGGTCTTCTCATTGATTTTCCAATTTTGAGGCGCAATTGCCACACACGAATGGCACCCAATACACTTTTTCGGGAAGTGAACGATTTTAATCGAACTCATCGAGATTTCGCTTTTTAAGAAGATAAACCTTGTCACTCAGTCGTACACGATCAGGAACTGGAATCGCCACTAGATCCGGGCGCTCCGTTTTTTTAATGCGTTGATGATCACGCTCGATGGATTCCACTTTTACGGGGAGTACACCGGTCGTCTTTCCAATAAAAACCAATCGATCTCCCTCCTCGAATTCCTGCGCCTGAACTTCAACCTCTGCAATTTTAGCCTTCGTGAAGTAATGATTAACTTTTCCTACAAAAAGTCGTTCATCAGTAGAGCGATTCCCCGAATAGCCGCTCCAATCCGGTAACGCCTTCCCTAAATAATATCCATCACAAAAATCCCGATTATAGACCGATTTCAACAGCTTCACCCACTCAGTGACATTCTTCTTAGTGAATTTCCCATTATCAATAGCATCAACAGCCTCGCGATACACGCGCACCGTCGTGTCCACGTAATCCGGCGTACGTCCACGCCCTTCAATCTTGAAAACAGAAATGCCCGCTTCCACTAACCGATCCAAGAAGGGGAGGGTGCAGAGGTCTTTCGGGCTAAAAATGTATGGCCCTTTTACGCGAAGCTCATGCCCGGTTTCTTCATCATGAACGTTATACATTTTACGACACTCATGAAGGCACGCTCCACGTTGCGCCGAAGTATTGCTTTGAAGGAGGCTCATCTGGCAGCGGCCAGCCTGCGCGATGCACAGCGCCCCATGCACAAACACCTCAATCTTCACCAATTCACCAGAAGGCCCACATATTTTTTCCTTCTCAATCCGCTCACAAATTTGTTCGATCATCTTCAAGTCAACTTCACGCGCCAAAACCACCGTATCCGCATACTGAGCAAAAAACTTCATCGCCTCAAAATTCGAAATCGAAAGCTGGGTAGAAGCATGAATGGGTATTCCAACCTCTTGCGCGTACTGAATCGCCGCAAAATCTTGAACGATCACCGCGTCGATCCCGGCACGTTTGGCCGCCTTGATGATCTTTCGCATCAGATGGAGATCGTGGTCGTAGAGCAAAGTGTTTAGCGTGACGTATGAACGAACGCCCGCCTTTTTGCAGGTTTTCGCCATCTCCTCAAGTTCTTCGAGTGTGAAGTTGTGAGAAGCCCGAGCGCGCATGTTCAATTGGTGCACCCCAAAGTACACACTATCCGCCCCCGCTTTTATTGCCGCGGTGAGTGCAGGGAGCGAACCGACCGGAGCCATGATTTCAGGTTTCATGCCAACCTTTTAGCACGGTTTCTAGCGAAGTACAAACGTGCTATAATCCTCGCATGCATCGTCCGCTCTACCAAATTCTGTTTTTTCTAGTCCTTTTTGGTCTCAGCTTCGCCGCAAACGGACGATTTTTGGACGAGTTCTTTTTTCGTGACGATTTCACGTGGCTCGAGAATGCCATCATTTCCACTCAAAGCCTTGGCAATATTTTCACGCTCGATATCGCGCACTTTTTTAGGCCGCTTCCCCACTTGTTTATGTTGGGGCAGTACCTTGTTTTTGGATTGGAACCTGTGGGGTACCACGTCGTCAGCCTTCTGTTGCATGGGGTCAACGCGATCTTATTCTTCTATTTCCTACGGGACGTACTGAAGGTCCGACATCCCTTTTTCTTGATCGGAGCCCCGGTATTGTGGGTGACCCACTTCGTCCATTACGAAGCCGTGGCATGGATCTCTGCTCAAGCCGATGTGATATTGATGTCCCTGTTTATGCTCGCATTCCTCGCGCTTTCCAAAAAACGCCCCATCGCTTTTTTGATCGTTTATGTGCTCGCCCTTCTAACCAAAGAGACCGCCATCGCTCTTTTTCCACTACTCTTCATCTACCAGTGGGTGATTCAAGCGAAACCCATTAAAGCCGTCCTCAAATCTTGGGAGGTGGCGACTGCCGGAGTACTCTGGCTGGTTTATGGAATCGCCCAAATGAAGTTGCAAGCCTCTGCCCCTATGGTGAGTGACGGCGCAGTTTCGATGGATTTGAGCGTTGTGACCGCCCTAATGGAGCGCCTAGCAATGCTATTTGGGGATTTTCAGCCGCCCATCTACATGCTTCTAACGAGCGTGGTGCTGCTCTTAATCGGAGGAAGCTATTTATTTTTGAGGATGAGAGAGAATTTTAAGAAACCTTTTCTCTTCTTGATCGCATTCTTGCTTCTAACCATTCTCCCCACCGCTTTAGTGGTCACTCCCATCCCGGCGAGTCGATACTTCTATTTGCCCAATGTCGCCGCCACTGCGATGATCCTGCTCCTGCTATTGGAAATGTTCCAAGCCAAACACATTTATAGGTGGCTGGCTGTCACATGCCTTTCGGTTTTGGTTGCCGGACATCTATTCGTTTCGGTCCAAACAGAAAAGGCCATTCAAGATGTTTCTGAACCGGGCCGAGAGTTCCTCGAAGAGATGAGTGATTACATCGAGAAAAACTCGCACGCGACCTTCAATTTTGTAAATCCTCCATTCACGTGGGCCCACGCCATGTCGATGATGAAAATCTATTTTGATATCCCCCACGAGCAAGTTCTCTTTAATGAAGAAACGAAAGAGGAGTACGTAAATTTCAGTTGGAATTGATCCATTGACAAATCGTTGATCTTAATGGGGTTTATGCTTATTTTAGAGGTGCCCAAAAACCTTTAACCTTCCCATTACCATGAGAAAACTTTTTGTTTCAGGTTTATTCCTGATGTTCTTTGTGGTCGCCAGTTTCACCGCAAGAGCCGTATTGCTCGATGCAGTCACGTATGACTACGGCGAGGCTAGCATCAACCACCAATGGACTGCCGTCACTTTTACGGAAACCTTTTCGAGTACACCACTTGTTTTTGCCGAAATACAAACCGAAGAAGGAGGGCACGACGCTCAAGTTGACCTTCGAAACATCACCACCACCGGATTTGAGATGAAAGTAGAGGAGGACCGAGGGAGTGATCGGACGTGGCACGATAAATGGCACAAATACGAGACCATTGCTTGGCTGGCGTTCGATGCCAACGAAATCGCTGCCGGATATGGTGTAGAGGCCGGAATTCACAACATGAATCAAACCAATCATGCCAATTGGGGCAGTGTGAGTCTCTCCGAATCGTATGCAAGCACACCCCTCGTCTTCGCGCAGCTTCAGACGGAAGAAGGAGGACACACCTCACGTATGGATCTACAAAACATCAGCACCACCGGGTTTGATCTCAGAATCGAGGAGGACCCAGGAAACGGTGTCTCCGGGGGCTGGGACGGCGCGCACAAGTATGAAGATGTCGGTTATTTGGTGATCGGCGCCGACTTGAGCCAAGAAAACATCCTCAACGGATCAGCAGAGGTCGGCAACGCCTGGACCGCGCTCTGCTTCTACGACGACTGCTCAGAGGCGTTCACCGACGTACCCTATCTCTTCATTGAAGCTCAAACCGAAAACGAGGCCGACACCGCGTACACAGATGTCCGCAACGTAACGGCAACCGGATTCGACGTTCGCATGGAAGAATTGGATCTCGCCGGCTGGGACATGAGTCATGCCGCCGAAACGGTCGCCTGGATGGCCACAGGAGAAGTGATCCCTGAGGAACCCCCAGAGCCCGAAGAGCCACCCTTCAACCCCGCCGATTACAACGTCCTTGTGATCGATACAGATAGCAACCTTGATGAGACCATCGAGGCCATCTTCATCAACGCAGGCTACAACGTCGATTTTCAGCCCAGTAGCACCATCGAAAGCGGCGTGCCCTCAAGCTACGACCTTCTCGTCTGGCCTGGAGGAATCGAGCCCGTGACCGATACTCTATTCAATACGGCTCTGCAAAGCAGCGTCCAGGCGTTCATCGATGAAGGAAAAGGATTCATCGGCGTTTGTGGGGGAGCCATCGCCGGAAGCGATCAAGTCTACCTGATGGATTACCCTTATCTACCCTGGGACGCTAATTTTGACATGTTGGGAATCGGAACGGGTGTGATAGCCGACTACGACTACGACTGGACCGGCTACATCGGAGGCAGCTACGACCCCGACCTCACCATTGAGACCGACCATCCAATATTCGGTGAAAATTACGTCGCAGGAGACACCATCTCCATGGCGTACCGCGGAGGACCGGTCTTCGTTACTGATCCAGGTGTTGAAATCCTAGCCACCTACCCAGCCGACTTACAGCTCAATTATCCTGATTACGTCAGCCAGCCCGCCATCGTTACAACAGAATACGACGGCAATGGGGATGGCACGAGCGGCACCGTGGTTCTCTTCTCAACCCACCCGGAATTGAACAACGAGTTCATGCTCGAAAACGCCGGCCAATGGTTGCTGGAGTAATGAAATAGGGGGTAGTATAGTTATAATAAGTAACTAACCCCCTATAACCATGAAAAAATCATTGAGTATTTTCACTTCTTTAGTGTTGGCCTTGGCTTTTACGGGATGTGTGGAGCCCGAGGATGAGGTGGTCGATACCGAAGACGCAGAGGTCTTTACCGCAGATTGCGATGCCGAACTCGATTACAGCGACTTCATTCAAGGGTTTTGGGTGATGACGCTGACCTCTCCAGGACTTGAAATTGTGGGCCCTGTGGTCTTTCACGAGGACGGAAGGGTGACCGAAGATTACGCCAACGTCACGGTTACTGACAATGGGCGCACCATCACGCAACACGTCACTTTTGGGGGGCAATACGGATATTACGATGTGGAGGGGGACCAGCTCAACATCGAGGGAGCCGGGAATGGGATGTGGGGAACGTTTACTGATGAAGAACACATGACCGGAACGATAATCGATGTAAACGGCCAGTCCGCTCCGTGGAGTGCTTACAAGGTCGCGCCATACATCGTAGGGGAGTGGAACATGACGATGTTTGGATGGGGAGAAGGTGAATACGCACGACATCACAACTTGGTCTTAAACGAAGATGGAACCGCCTATACCGATTGGGTGAAAGTCCAATTTGACGATGGCGAAATCGCCGAAGGAGACATGGACCCTGCCAATGGTTTATTCAGTGAATACGCCCTCAACGGGGGAACCATGATGATTGAATCCGCGAACCAGAACGTGATCTTTACAGGAGAAATGTACTACAGCGACGAAGGCACCTATTGTGGCCTAGCCATGAGCGGGACGTGGACCAATTTCGCCACAGGAGAGAGTGGGGAGTGGTATGCGAGTAAGAAAGGCTAAAAATGGGGTGACTAGTGGGGTTCGAACCCACGACCTTCCGGACCACAACCGGACGCTCTAACCAACTGAGCTATAGTCACCGTAATGAGCAGACGCATTGTACGGCTTCTGTTAAATGAGGGCAATGGAAATTTCGACACCCTCCCATTTTTCTGGTAAACTTGCGCTCGAATTTAAACCTCTCCACATGGCAACCGTCACCGTTAAGGCCGCACTCTCTCCCACGCAAAAAAAGGTCGCACAACTCCTCAAGTGGCTCAATCGCTTCAACTTCTTGGCGATTCTCATCACGTTGTACCTCACGTATCTACATTACAAACCCGAATCCAGCGACTGGTGTACGTTCGGCGACTACATGAACTGCGACATCGTCAACAAGAGTACGTATGCAGAAATTTTGGGAATTCCGGTAGCGATTCTAGGGTTGGTGGCGTATCTGTTTCTGTTTTTGGTGGGACGCGCCATGGCGAAAAACTACAAATTCTATAAGTGGTGGAAGTGGCTCCGCCCATTCCGCGTATTCTGGATCATGTTTGCGGTGATCGCGGTAGGAGTACTCTTCTCAGGCTATCTGACCTACATTGAACTGTTTGTACTCCACGCGCTGTGTATATTGTGCGTGGCCCAACAGATAATCATCCTTATAGAACTCTTCATGATGCTCAGTTTGCTGAGCGCAGTGGATGAGGGCAATAAATCTAACCCCAATGTCTGTGAATTTTGCTAAAAAAACACTCATCGCCGCACTAGGTGTGGCTCTCTTCACTATGGTCGGATGCGAAACCGGCCCCACCCTCAATTACGACGAATTCGCTCAGTGCCTCAGCGAAGTGGGCATGGTCGAATACGGCGCATACTGGTGCCACAACTGTGAAATTCAAAAGGATATGTTCGGCTCATCGTTCGAGTACGTGAACTATGTGGAATGCGATCCAAACGGAAAAAACGGCCAACCAGAAGTCTGCTTAGACGCAGGGATTGAGGCCTATCCAACCTGGAGACATCCCGATGGACGCGAATGGGTCGGTGTACAGACCATGGAAAAACTCAGCCAAGTCTCCGGTTGCGAACTTCCCACCGAAACGTCAGACCAACCTCTCTAGACTCCTATAATATGGACCTCAAGCTCATCACCGTCATCACCACCGCACTGGTCGATTCGATCAATCCGTGCGCGATTGGGGTGCTCATCTTGCTCATCAGCACGCTTCTCTCGCTCTCCAACAACAAGCGGCGCATGCTCTTTGTGGGTATGGTGTATTTGATTGTGGTGTACGTGACCTATTTTTTGGCTGGGCTGGGGTTGCTCTGGTTCATTCAACAGTTTCATATGGCCAATACGGTGGCCATGGTCGCCGCGATTATTGTGATCATTTTGGGAATCATTGAAGTGAAAGATTTTTATTGGTACGGAAGGGGATTTTCACTCACAATCCCAAAAAGCCAGATTGGGCGAATCAAGAAGTACGCCAAAAAGGCCAGCATCCCAGGAGTGATTTTGTTGGGATTTTTTGTGGCCGCCGTAGAATTACCCTGTACCGGTGGTCCGTATCTCGCCATCACCACCCTCCTCGCGAAGGACTTTAATATGGTGGCGCTCTGGTACCTCGCCCTGTACAACTTCATTTTCGTTTTACCACTATTGGTGATTTTAATCGGTGTGTACACCACATTAAAGGTGAGCCACGTCGAAAAATGGAAGGGGAAATATCGCAAATGGATGCGACTCGTGACCGGATTGGTCATGATCGCGCTGGGAATCTTACTGATTTTATACGCGAACGGGGACATCAACTTGGGGTAGAAATACTACAAAACAAAAGGTGAGCGAATTTCACTTGAACGGACGACGGACATGCAACTTACGGGTCTTGTGGGTCCCGAGGTTGCTAATGGCGGAGTTTAGTAAAAGTTGAATTCGCGAGCAACCTTACAAGGAAGGGGGTTACGTAGGGGGAAACCTTGGTTTCCCCATGCGATAGAAGAAAAACCCCCGCCCTCCCTTGAGTCAGGGGTTTTTCAGAATCTTTAGGTGTTACCTAGTCGAAACCGGATAACCCTTAAGATTTATAATTTTGAATCTCCTGTCTCTCTTAGAGTCAGAAAGGATTCGAGTGAATAATCTAGGCGAGTAACGTCGTATGTACGACGGTTCACCTCTCGGATTTTGGGAAGTGCCTCAGGAGCGAAATTGAATTCCACACCCTCGAACACCACCTCCTTCATATACTCGTATTTCTCCGCAAGCGTGCGATTGTGAGCGGCATAAAACCGGAAAAGTGGTCCATGCAGCACGTACATCGCATACGTTTCAGCAAACTCTTCATAAGGATTGGACATCGCGTATCCAGAAATGAAATCTCGAGCACGCGCGTCATCTGTAAAAGAACGGCTATCTTCCCAGCTGACCGAATACATCGGAACGCTGGGATCGGAACTATACACGATTTTGCCTCGCTCTACAAATGAAGTCCTATAATCTGTTGTAGGCGCCTGAAGCAGTCCTGTGTCAACAATATGGCCCAATTCGTGGGCCAGGACCGCCACCAACTCCTTTTCGTTGGTGTTCACGCAACGGAGGATCATGGTGTTGCCGCCCGCAAGGCCGCGGCGCATGGTGGAATCATCACTTAAAGTGAGATTGTGGATCGCGTCCACATGCTCCTTGGGGAGCACGGCGAATGCCTGATCGACCAAGGATTCGCACCATTCCATGGTTTCAGTGGTAGCGGTCTCACTATCCTGTGCTGCAGAATAGGTAGCCTCACTCGGAGAATGGGTCGTGAGTCCGAAGACAAACTGTAAAAGAGCGAGACCTATGACACTGAAACGAAACATGGATGAACGCTTAAATGAAAGATTTTGGCGCTTTGTTTTGGTTTCAGGCCAGGAGGTAGGCAGATAATTATACAGATATACAAAAATATGTCAATAGGTTGACACGGAGTGGGCTTGGGGAAAGTCAGGGGGCGGTTTATGGTGTGATTTAACAGGTTAAAAAGTCTGCCCGGGCAGGCTTTTACAGGTGGGGTTTGACTCGGGAAATAAAGCCATTCTTATATGTCAAATCCCCGTACTGAATACGGCAGGATGCAAAAATCTGTGAGGACTCCGGGAGAGGACATCAACAGGGGCGCCATTGTCACACGAGGTGAGCGATGAGCCAAAGAAGAAATGTTCCTCTCCCGCCTGTGAGGCGGGCGGTTCAACAACAGCAGGGGAGGGGGCGCCGGCGACGCGCCCCCTCCCGATCAGCGGGTGGCGGGGCGTCGGACGACGGAGACGACAGCGGGTGTGCGGGGTGCTACTTCTTGGAGGGGCGGAAGATCAGCTCACCGCATCCCAGCAGAAGGACCACTGCTGCCGGCCACACGATGCAGTGCCCCGTGGCGTCGTTCCCCGCCAGGAAGAGGATCCCCACGACCACCGCCAGAAGCGAAGCCAGCATGCTGACCACGGTCTGGAAGGTGCTCTCGTCCGGGATCAACCGGACGCCGAGCGTGACCACCAGGGTGACCACCACCAGGATCAGCGCGAGCCACCACGCCGGGCCGTGCTTCTCCGCGACGATATCCGGGATGTCCGCCGCCGTGAAGGTTCCCGCTTCAGTGCCACCGTGGACGGTGACCTGATGAGTCTGGCGGGCAGCTCGGTGCGCGTCCAGACAGGGGGTGCTCGGGGGGCCGCCACAGCCGATCCCGAACAGGTTGAGGTTCAAGCCGACCAGAAGGCCGACCACGATCATCCAAGAGCGATGTGCGCTCATGTCCAATCCTCCCTTTCCAGAAGGAATGTGTGTTGAACCATTATCACGATGAAACCACCTCGACCACAAAGTCGACTCAAAAACAAACCCAGGTTTGAGGCCTAGGCAGTCTCACCGTGCGCATCACAGAGAGTCCAAAAAGGGGCTCTGGATGCTCCTTTCAAAGAGCATTCGCTCCCCATAAAAAGGGAGGATAATAATTTAACACATATGATTAAATATGTCAATCCAATCCTTGGATCAATTAGCCGGCCCAATCAGGTTAAGACCTATCGCTTACACTGCTTAAACCAATACTTCAGCTGATTCTTGAATTCTTTCACTACAGTGCCCTCATCACTAGGAGTCTCGGCAGTAGATAGTAAAACCTCATTATAGAG
>CAZEDN010000004.1:12329-15873 GCA_964510905.1 uncultured Candidatus Peribacteria bacterium | reverse complement strand
CAATAAATCGGCGCGCGGCGAACAAGCCATGCTCCCCATTCGCGTGAATCAAGCCGGCATGATCCCGATCATCTTTGCTGTTTCAATGGTGACTTTCCCCTCTGTCCTGGGCCAATTCATGACAAACGCCCAGTCTCCATGGGCTCAATCGGTCGGACAATTTTTCATCACCTACTTCCAAAGCCAAAGCGCGCTCTACATCGTACTGTATTTCGCATTGATCATCGCCTTCACCTATTTCTACGTGAGCATCACTTTCAACCCCGATAATGTGGCGGACAACATTCAAAAACGAGGAGGATTCATTCCGGGCATCCGTCCTGGAAAAGAAACGTCTAAATACCTCGGTAAAATTTCTCATCGACTCAATCTATGGGGCGGCTTGTTCATCGCCATCATTGCGGTGTCTCCGATTCTCATTCAACAAGCCTTCCAAGGAGCCAGCACCGGTGGCATTCCGATCATCATCGGAGGAGCCGGACTCATCATTGTGGTGGGCGTTGTCCTCGATCTACTCCGACAAGTGAACGCTCAACTTCTCTCTCACCATTACGATCGATTCTATTAGCCCCTTTACTATGGACCTCTTACTTTTCGGCCGACAAGGCTCCGGGAAAGGGACCCAAGGTAAATATGTGGCTGAGCGATACGGCCTCGTCCCTTTTGTGACCGGCGATGAACTTCGTAAACTCGCCAAAGAAGATTCCGACCTAGGGAAAAAGGTCAAATCCATCATCGAAGAAGGCCACCTCGTTCCCAATGAAGTGGTCATGGAGATCATCGAAAATTTCATGCAAAACATACCTGAAGGAAAGTCTGTTCTGTTCGATGGCATCCCACGAAAAATGGAACAAGCCGAAACGTTCAATGCTCTCATGAAAAAATTGGGACGTGATTTTATGAGTGTTTTGATCGAAATTTCAGAAGATATCGCCATCAAACGATTGGCCTCACGACGCATTTGTGACGGGTGCAAAGCGGTCTATCCCGCCAGCTACGAAAGCTACACATGCGAATCATGCGACGGGGACTTGGTCACCCGTACCGACGACAGCAATATGGACAGCATCCGGAATCGCCTCGACGCCTACGAAAACGAAACGGTCCCCGTGATCGATTTGTACAAAAGCCAAGATAAAATCCTCACCATCAACGGAGAAATGACCATCGATGAAGTGAACGAAGAAGCATTCAAAAAACTGGATCCGATGTTTCTTAAGTAAATCGTCATGGTCCATCTTAAAACGGCGAAGGAAATCGAAACCATGCGAAAATGTGGCCGCATCTTAGCCACAATCTTGAATGAATTGGGAACGATGGTCGAACCCGGTCGAACCCCGCTCGAAATCGAAGAACACGCCGAAAAACTTTTTGAAAAACACGGCGTCACTCCTGGATTCAAAGGATATCAAGGCTACCCCAATATTTGTTGCGTCGCCATCAATGATCAACTGGTTCACGCCATCCCAACAGATCGAAAGATCGAAAAAGGAGATATGGTGACCATCGACTGTGGAGCATTTCTCGATGGACTGTGCACCGACGCGGCCATCAGCGTGATCGCCGGCGGCAGCGCCGCCGGAAACGAAAAAATGCGCCACTTGAGCGACATCACCAAAAAAGCGCTCAATTTAGCCATCAAAGAAGTAAAACCGGGCGCAAAAACGGGTGATTTGAGCCATGCCATCCAAAAAACGGTGGAAAATGCCGGCTTCTCCATTGTCCGTGAACTCACCGGACACGGCGTGGGCCGTACGCTTCACGAAGAACCGACTATTTTCAACTATGGGAAGAAGGGATCGGGCACCTCACTCATCCCTGGAATGACATTCGCTATCGAACCAATCGTCACGGCAGGAGAACGATTCATCAAGACCCTCGACGACCGCTGGACCATCGTCACACGCGACGGTTCTCTCGGTTGCCAATGGGAGCACACCGTACTCGTGACCGAACATGGACATGAGGTTTTGACAACGGTACACTAATTCCATGAAATCCCTTCCCCGAGCCTTCACTTTAATCGAAGTCATCATTGCGATGACCATCTTTGCAACGCTCGCCACATTGGGAGTGGTCATGCTAGACGATGTGGCCAAAATCCGCCAAGAGGTACAAATGGAAGAGTATCTCTACACCGAAACACAGGCACTGATGGAACGCCTGGCTCAAACGATTCAAGCCTCAGCCATCGACTATGAGGAGTATTTCAACCAAGAGTTGGCGCTCAGCTATGGAGCATCAAGCAACGATTATGGCGAAAACTATGGACTGTACCACGAACAATTCTACAGTGGGAGCTTTGACATGGGCATGAATCCAGCCACCGGCTCTCCCAATGTTGCCAACGCTCAATGTTCCGGGTCTGCCCTCTGTTCACGCGACGCCCAATACCACACCACCTCCGAGCTTTACCTCATCAATAAAACCGGCGATTTACGCACCTATTTCGCCATCGAAGAGGGCGCCCTCTCCACCGTTGAACTAGAAGGCATCGACACGGACGGAGACGACCTCATCGACGCCTGGGTCTGCACCAGTGACTTCACTTGTAACGGAACGGTCATCACCGACGGCGGGGGCAATCCCATCGGAACCATCCCCGATCCCAACGACCTCACCGACGGCAATCACAACGATAATAACTTCACACGCATCTCTCCCTCCAATGTTACCATCGATACCCTCAGCTTTTTCCTATCCCCTATCGAAGATCCTTTCAAAGGATTCGACGAAACAGACTCCTCTGTCTTCAAGAGCGTTCAACTGCACCCACGAGTCACCATCGGAATCACCACCCATTACGACACAACTCAGGGAATCGCCAATACGCCCACTTCCACCACACAAACCACGATTGGAACCGGTGTTTACAGTGAAATTCCGGCCTACAATGGACCCTAATCACTAATAAAATTTCGATAAAGTTTCAAAACATTCTGACAAACCCAAGTCAGTAACCTTATCAAATCGTAAAAACCGAAAAACGCACCCACGAAAACCTTCCTAAAAAAACTCTTGCATCACCCTATTGTATCGTGTAAAATCCTAGCGCTTTAGCCAAGAAATTGGTTTGCTTTAGCTCTTTTTTCAAGCTTATGGCCAAACAAGTGATTCAAGTTGACGGAACGGTTGTTGAATGCCTGCCAAACACAACCTTCCGTGTGCAACTCGACGATCCGAACTACCCTCAAGATCACTTAGTTCTCTGCCACCTTTCTGGGAAAATGCGCATTCATTACATTCGCATCATCCCCGGAGATCAAGTCACCGTCGAATTGACGCCTTACGATCTCTCTAAGGGGCGCATCGTATACCGTCATAAGGGAGGAAAGAAGAAACCGAAGGAGGAGGAAGGAACTGAAAGTGCCGAAAACACCGAAACACCCGAGGAATCCTCTGAAGAAACTCCTGATTCTGAGCCAGAAGCATCCAAATAACAAAGATCTCATGAAAGTCCGCACTTCTGTGAAAAAAATCTGTGACCGCTGCCAAATCATCCGCCGACGCGGAAAAGTGCGCGTTGTCTGCCCTGCTAAAGCCA
>CAZEDN010000004.1:8159-12319 GCA_964510905.1 uncultured Candidatus Peribacteria bacterium | reverse complement strand
CGACAAGGATAAACTACTACTAATCCCTCACTAAGAATGGCCCGTATTGCTGGAGTAACGCTCCCCAACGACAAACGCATTGAGATTGGACTGACCTACATTTATGGGGTTGGCCGCTCAACCAGCGTTAAAATCCTCAAGGAGCTCAACATCGATCCACAAGTACGGATCAAGGATTTGAACGAAAACGACGAGAAAAAACTCCGTGATGCCATCGATAAACTCAATACCGAAGGTGATTTACGCCGTAAAAAAACTCTCGACGTCAAACGACTCCAAGAAATCGGTTCATACCGAGGTTTTCGACATCGTCGAAAACTCCCTTGCCGCGGACAAAAAACCCAATGCAACGCCCGCACCTCTCGTGGGCGCAAAAAGAATGTGGGTGTCGGAAGCGGAAAACGCAAAGACGCTAAGAAATAACAGACCTGAAGCCCGCTAGGGCGAAAGGTCCTCAACCTCTAACGAGAAGTCAATCTAAACCAATAAAAGCTTGTACCGCGGAGGAGCGGAACAGAAGCAAATAACCATCCATAATGGCCAACGACAAGAAAAAACCTGCTGCTAAGAAAAAAACTCGCCGCAAACGAATCAGCGTCCCAGAAGGACGCGTGAGCATTCTTGCCGGGTACAACAACACGCTCATCACGGTGAGTGCCCCCAATGGGGATGTGCTGGCATGGAGCTCGTCCGGATCCAGCGGCTTCAAGGGAACAAAGAAATCGACCCCCTACGCCGCGCAAGTGGCCGCCGAAAACGCTGCCGAAAAAGCAAAGGCTTACGGCATGGAAAAAGCACACGTTTTCGTCAAAGGAATCGGCAACGGACGCGAACAAGCCATTCGAGGCCTCATCGCAGGTGGATTGGAAATCCTCTCCATCGGTGATGTCACTCCTCTCCCTCATAACGGCTGCCGGAAACGCCGCCCACGAAGAGTTTAACCTTTACTTTTACTATGTCTCGCTACACAGGACCAAAAGCACGACACTGCCGACGATTCGGAACCAACATCTATGGATCTGATAAATTCGATAAAATTCTTTCGAAACGAAACTATCCCCCTGGAATGCACGGACAAGGTCGTTTCCGTAAAAAATCTGAATACGCAAATCAGCTTGCCGCCAAACAAATGGCACGCCTGATGTTTGGAGTCAGCGAAAAACAGTTCCTCCGCTACTATAAGAAAGCGGACAGCAGCCCTGAAGTTACAGGCGAACAACTGTTGAGACTACTAGAACTCCGACTTGATAATGTTCTATATCGCTGTGGACTTGGAAACACCCGAGCACAATCACGCCAAATCGCTAGCCATGGATTGGTTATGCGAAACGGACGACGAATCAAAACTCCATCAATTCAAGTAAAAGTTGGTGACAAATTCCAAATCCGCCAAAAAAGTTCCGATAGTGCATTATTTACAGGCCTTAAATCAGGAAAAACAAAGATTAAACCACCCGCTTGGCTAAAATGCGATCACAAAAAACTTGAGGTTGAAGTTTTAGCCATCCCTGAAGCCGACGAACTTGAGCAAAGCATAGATCGCCAGCTCATCGTCGAATATTATTCCAAATAATAACCCTCTTTCCATGCATATCATCCAGGAAGAAATCGGCCTCCCAAAAATTGAGCCCAAAGCAATGGGAGATAATCACGTGATCTTCACGATCGCTCCACTCCCCCCTGGATACGGAATGACTCTTGGGAATGCTTTGCGACGTGTTTTATTGTCCTCGCTCCCCGGAGCAGCCGTTTCGGGCATTAAAATCAAAGGCGTATCTCACGAATACAGCACCCTCAAAGGAGTTAAAGACAGTGTCCTCGAAATCATTCTCAATCTCAAAAAACTGGAACTCAAGAAGGAGACCAAAGAACCTGAGACCATCAAACTCAAGAAATCTGGCCCTGGCGACGTATTGGCCAAGCATTTCGACTGTCCTAGCGGCATCACCATTCTCAATCCAGATCTTTACATCACTAGCCTCGACACCAAGAGTGCCAGCATCGATATGGAAGTGACTGTGGAGAAGGGAGTGGGATACTTCCCCGCACAGCTCCAAAAGACCGACGACACCGGCCTAATGAAGGTCGATGCCAACTTCTCACCACTCACGCGTATCCGTTACGATGTGGAATTCACGCGTGTTGGTCAGATGACAAACCTCGACAAATTGACGATGGAACTCGAAACCAACGGAGCCATCTCTCCAGAAGATGCACTCAAGTTCGCTGCCAACATTCTCAAGTCCTACTACGATCTCTTCGATATGGACGAGGTGGCGGTCGAAAGCGATTTCATCAGCGATTACAAGAAGATCGTGGCCAAAGCTTCCGAAGAAGAGCAAAACGCTCCAAGCCAAGAGTCATACACTCCAATCGAAATCCTCGGACTTTCACCACGAACCCTCAACTCACTCATCAATGGAGGCATCGGATCCATCGAACAACTTGTAAAATGCTCCGAAGCCAAATTGACGAACCTACGAGGATTCGGTAAAAAGGCACTCACAGAAGTTAAAGACGCCTTAGTAAGCCGTGATTACGCACTCCTTGGCGATGAAGGAGGCGAAGAAGAAGTTCTAGATGAAGCAGCTTAAGAGAGACGAGCAAAGCGAGTCTCACCGCCTGGCACAAAATTCATTCAGTAATTATCTATTAAATCCCAACGGGATTGGCCGAGAGGCCCAGTAATAACCACCCAAATGCGCCACCGCAGTAAAAAAACGAATTTCGGACGACAGACCGACCACCAAAAGGCTCTGCTCAAGAACCTTGCCACCTCGGTGATCCTCTACGAAAAGGTTAAGACCACCCAGGCCAAGGCCAAAGTGATCGCACCTCGCGTCGAGAAACTCATCACGTTGGCACGTGCGGTTGAAGCCGGAAACAAGACTCAAAAAAACGCCATTCGCCGGTTCAAACAAGAACTGTTCGATGAAAACGCTTCCCGCAAGCTCCTCGAAGAACTCGGGAAACGATACAAAGATCGCACCTCCGGATTCACGCGCATCACCAACATCGGTGTTCGCGCCGGTGATGCCGCTCCATTAGTCCAAATTGAACTCGTAGAGCCGAGTAAAACGAGGCTCACCGAAAGCAAACAATCTTCTAAAAACACCTAACCAAATCCCAATCGGGATTGGCTTACAAAGCTAATCGAAACCCTATGAGATTAACGCGCGCCTCAAAACTCAGCGACTTCCAAGAAAAACGACAATGGTACGTCGTGGACGCCGAAAACGTGGTCCTCGGGAAACTGGCCACTCAGATTGCCAAAGTCCTTCGAGGAAAAGACAAGCCCGCCTTCAGCGCTCATGTAGATTGCGGTGACCACGTCGTGGTCATCAATGCCGATAAAGTGGCTCTTTCGGGAAACAAACTGGACCAAAAGATGTACCGACGACACAGTGGATACCTCGGAAATCTCAAAGAGGCACCCGCTCGCGACATTCTCAAGAAAAAACCCACCCGCATCGTTGAAGAAGCGGTCTACGGAATGCTTCCCAAAAACAAGCTCCGCAGACACTTCATGGGAAAACTACACATCTACGCCGGCACCGAACACAAGCACGAGGGTCAAAAACCTCAACCCTTATCCGTTAAATAATTAAGACATGCCCAAGAAAAAAGACGACACCACCGAAGAGCCCTCAAAGGCCGGGATTACATTCACCGGGAAATACCACTACGCCAACGGAAAACGAAAAACCGCTATCGCACGTGTACGCATGTATGAAAAAGGACAAGGACGCATCCTGATCAACAACAAACCATACCGAAAATATTTGACGATCAAGGAGACGTTTGACATCGTTCAAGATCCACTCCGAATGACCAGCCACACCAAAGATTTCGACATCTCAGTGATCGTAAAAGGAAGTGGCCCACACGCTCAAGCCGAAGCCATCCGTCATGGAATCAGTAAAGCATTGGTCGAAGCCGACCCGCTCCTCCGTCCTACGCTCAAAAAAGCTGGTCTCCTCACCCGCGATTCACGCATCAAAGAACGCAAAAAATACGGTCTCAAACGAGCACGTCGAGCGCCACAGTTCAGCAAACGTTAGACAGACACAGGAAGCGAAGCGATCATGTGTCCTGCTTTTCAAGAGGCTCATTAAATGTACCCGTCAACATTCCACGGCGGAGTGGCCAAGATGTGTGAT
>CAZEDN010000004.1:0-8149 GCA_964510905.1 uncultured Candidatus Peribacteria bacterium | reverse complement strand
AAAATACCTATATGCGCTTCGATATCCTTACCATTTTCCCATCGTTTTTCACCGAGAACCCGTACTTTAAGTACAGTATTCTGGGGGAAGCGATGAAAAAGAAACAGATCGAGCTGCACGTACACGACATCCGCACGTATTCCAAGGATAAGCACAAAAAAGTGGATGATACGCCCTATGGAGGCGGTGCCGGAATGGTCATGACATGCCAGCCGCTATTCGACGCCATTGAAGACATCAAAAAACAGCAAGAAAAAACACTCGGAAAACATGGACCGATCGTTTTTGTGACTCCACAGGGCAAAAAATGGACTCAACCGCGCGCCGAAACATTCTCTAAGCGCTATAAAGGGATCATTTTATTGTGTGGAAGGTATGAAGGCATCGATCAACGGGTTCGCGAGGCACTCGTGGATATCGAGGTTTCCGTGGGCGATTACGTACTCACAGGCGGAGAATTACCGGTAATGACACTAATAGACTCCATAACTCGCTTAATTCCAGGAGTTTTGGGCAATGAAGACTCCCCCGAAGAAGACTCCTTTAGTAAAAAACTGGATCGCAAAAAAGATTATCCGCATTACACCAAACCGGCCACGTTCCGCGGAATGGAGGTCCCTGAGGTATTGCGCTCCGGAAACCACGCTGAGATCAAAAAATGGCGCAAAAATCGCTTAAAATAGGCCTAACCCCTCCCTGTGCATAGAAAAACCCGTCGACAACTCTACAAACTCTTCAAAACGAATGAAAAGGGGCTGACCAAACAAGAAGCACTCAAGCGATTGAAGGAACACGGTCCCAATATCCTAGAAGCAAAAAAGCGAAAACCACTCATACTCGAATTTTTTGAAGAATTCACCGATTTGATGGTGATCATCTTGATTTTGGCGGCGATCATTGCGGGTGCTGCAGGTCACCCGACGGATGCAGGAGTGATTCTATTCATCGTGGTGCTCAACGCCACGATTGGGTTCATTCAAAAGTACAAAGCGGAAAAAGCACTCGAGGCGCTCAAGAATATGCTCTCGCCCCACGCCAAAGTGATGCGCAACGGTGAGGTACACGAAATTGAGGCACGAAACCTGGTCCCCGGCGACATCATCCTCCTCGGTGAAGGCGACAGCGTACCTGCTGACGCCCGTATTCTCGAAGAAAATGAACTTCAAATCGACGAATCCGCCCTCACGGGCGAATCGGTACCCGTCTCCAAACAGAGCGAAGCAATCAACAAAAAGGAACTAAATCTCGATGAGCACCAAAACATAATCTTCATGGGCACTTCCGTTACACACGGGACCGGCAAAGCGCTCATCATACGCACCGGCATGGACACCGAATTCGGGAAAATCGCAAATCTCACACAAACCACCCAAAAAGACAAAAGCCCACTCCAAAAGGAACTGTTCAAAATTGGAATATTCGTTGGGAAAGTGACCTTGGTCATTTCGGGGATCCTATTATTGGCAGGATGGCTGTGGCAGGAAAAACCGTTTGCCGAGACTTTCTTGTTTGCGACCTCGGTGGCAGTGGCGGCCGTTCCAGAAGGGTTGCCCGCAACTATAACGATAGCACTTGCCATTGGAGTTCAACGTCTAGCAAAAAAGCGATCCATCGTAAAAAAACTATCTTCTGTTGAAACGCTCGGATCCACCAGCGTTATCTGTTCAGACAAGACCGGGACCCTCACCAAAAATCAAATGACCGTGGTAGAAGCATATTTCGATGGACAAACCGTATCAATCGAGGGCCAAGGGTACGCTCCCAAGGGAAAATGGGACTTCAGCGTCAAACCCTCCCCCACACTTGAAAAACTGTGTGCCTCCGCCATCTGCTGCAACAACTCCAAGATGAACCGCATCCATAACAAATGGGGAATAATCGGTGATCCAACCGAGGGAGCCCTACTGGTCGCCGCAAACAAAACTCACTTCACACCACAAAAGGTTCTCAAACAGTTCAAACGCACTAACGAGCTTCCCTTCGACTCCACACGGAAAATGATGACCACGATCGATCGCGATCGCAAAACCAAAAAAATCACCGCTCACCTTAAGGGCGCCCCGGATGAAGTCCTCAAAATCTGCACCCACGTGTATCAAAATGGACGTGTCGTGAAACTCACCGCCCAAAAACGCAAACAAATCCAAGCCATGAATGAAAACATGGCTTCACGCGCGCTCCGCGTTCTTGCGTTCGCCGAACGACCACTAGAAAACAAAGACATCCCTCCTGAAAAGAACATGGTGTTCATCGGATTGATGGGCATGATCGATCCGCCACGAAAAGAAGTGTACGAAGCGGTTCAAATGGCGCACAAAGCTGGAATCAAACTGTACATGGTCACCGGAGACTTTGGAATCACCGCACACGCCATCGCCACCGAATTGGAAATCGTAGGCAAAAAAGCACGCATCATCTCCGGCGCCGAACTAGAAAAAACCACAGCCAAAAAACTTTCACAACTACTCAAAAAAGAACCTGAATTAGTGTTCGCGCGCGTCAGTCCAGAGCACAAACTAAAGATCGTACGCGCCCTAAAAAAGAACGGTGAAATCGTAGCCATGACCGGAGATGGAGTGAACGATGCACCCGCCCTAAAACGAGCCGACATCGGCGTTGCCATGGGCATCACCGGAACCGACGTGTCCAAAGAAGCGGCCGACATGATCCTCACCGACGACAGCTTCGGCACGATCGTCACCGCGATCAAAGAAGGTCGCACGATTTACGAAAACCTCAAAAAATTCGTCTTCTATATCTTCTCCTGCAACATCGGTGAATTGGTCACGGTGTTCACCGCGATTCTGCTCAGCATCCCGGCACCCCTCACCGCCATCCTCATTCTAGCCGTAGATCTTGGGACTGATGTCTTGCCCGCAATCGCCCTCGGCGTCGATCCGCCGGAACCAGGAATCATGGACAAACCACCTCGTCCGCGCAAAGAACACATCATGCGCCGAAACTTCATCCTGCATTTCGCGTATCTCGGGATCGCCATCGGCATCGTGGTCGTAAGTGCCTACTTCTGGATGCTCCACCGCTACGACTGGAGCTGGGGAATGGAACTTTCCAACGAAAGTCTCACGTACCTCAAAGCCTCCACCGCAGCCTTCGCCCTCCTTGTATTGATCCAAATGGTCAACGCCTTCAATTCACGCAGTCTCCAGCACTCCATCTTTAAACTGGGGGTATTCAGCAACCGCTGGCTCCTCGGCGCCATCGCGATCTCGATCTTTACGGTCATCGCCTTCGTTGAACTGCCTTTCTTTCAAAAATTCCTCCACACCACCTCACTTTCTCTTGTAGAATGGCTCGGTCTCGCCGCACTCGCCTTCTCAATTCTTATTCTTGAAGAAATCCGCAAATGGACCCACAGTATCTTAAGATCAAAGTGATCCCAAAATCTCCGAAGTCCGAGTTGGTTGAAGCCATGGCCGACGGAACCTTGAAAATCCGTATCGCCGCTCCACCAGAAAAAGGAAAAGCAAACACCGAACTCATTAAATTCTTGAGTAAACATTTCAACGCCCCAAAAGAAGCCATAACGATCGTGAGCGGGAAAAATGATCCTTTGAAACTAGTAAAAATCGCCCACCCTCATGAAAGCTAAAAAATCGCTCGGTCAAAACTTCCTCACCCACAAAGGGACGCTGCACAAAATCGTACAAGCGGCCGATCTTTCTGCAAAAGACCAGATCATCGAAATAGGACCAGGACACGGCGTCCTCACCCACGAACTGGCCCAATCCGCCCAAAAAGTCACCACCATCGAACTGGACGATCGCCTCATCCCCGAACTCAAAGAAAAATTCGCCGACCAATCCAACGTCAAAATACTCCACCAAGACGCGCTCACCTTCACCCCTCCCAAAACTCCATACAAATTGGTCGCCAACATCCCCTATTACATTACATCACCCATCCTCAACCACTTTCTCCGCGAACAACCACACGATCGACGACCCACTCACTGCACCCTCCTCGTACAAAAAGAGGTCGCTCAAAAGATCTGCGCCAAGCCTGGCAACTTAAGCGTCCTCGCTCTACAGGTCCAACTGTTCGGCACACCCAAAATCGTCGCCAAAGTACCCCCCTCACACTTCAATCCAGCGCCCAAAGTCGACTCCGCCATCCTCACGATCGAAATGCATCCAAAACCGATAATCCCCGACTCAGACCTCCCCAAATTTTTTGAACTCCTACACGCCGGCTTCGCCCACAAACGCAAAAAGCTAATCCGCAACCTCAAATTCACCCCCGAAAAATGGCCCTTCGACGAAAATATCCGCGCCGAAGCATTGACCATCGAAAACTGGCTCGAGCTCTACTTTACGCAGCAATCGGCAATCGGAATTCAAAGCCTTTAGTCATACCCTGCTGAGTCAAACATGTAACAACCTCATGATCAGCCGGAATTTCCTCCGGAACACTTCCCGGAGATTTTTGGTACCATGCTCCCTTCCGTTCATGATAAGAAGTCACACGACCTCCTAAAATCTCCACCCACTCTCGCATGCGCAAGAAACCGGTCCCCTCACCATAACCATGCTCACTCGGCAGCGTACGATCGAATAACCCTTCCAATTGCTCCCGACAAAGTGGCTCCAAATTATCCATCACACGGAAAACCACCTCGTCTCCCTCCACAAACACCATCAAATTCAATTCCGCGTCCGTTTGTTCAGTCGCTTGCCTGACCTTCTCAAAATTGGTCATAAATGTTCGGAGTGTCCCCTCCAGCGTCCCCACCGGCAAATGAACGAAAGTGGATTTTTGCGGAATATCACACTGCACAAATGAATAACGATTTTCGATAGAACTCACCACTTCTGCTACATCACGATATTCCCAAAAAGCGGTTTCATCCTTCTCTCTCCCATACGCCTCAAACGCCATATAGGCCCGATGAAGAAAAGGACGAATCTCCGTTTTCAACGCACTCCACTCATCTACTCTCGGTGGATCAAGCGAATTAAAGTATCGCCCCAAAATATTGTTCACTTCATGCACGCAACTATCCAAAACCATCTTAGCCGCAGGGAATTGCTCCCTCAAAATACCAAATAAACAAGGTCTGTGATCTATTCCCCCATAGTTCGTAAACAACGGACCCCACTGAGAATAAAAAATATGGTAAGAATTCATCGCAGGCCCCGTTAAAAATTGATCCAAATGATCCGTCACCAAACCACACAAATCATCAAATCGATCCGGAGACGTCACCAATTCCGCACGAGGAGGAAGATGTGGCCGCAAAGCATCAAGTTCTCCAAATTCGCTGAGTGGGCGCGTCAAGGGTGGAACTATCTCGTCTCCAGAAGGCCGAACTTCATCAAAAGCATCATCAGGTAACTCTTCACCACGAATATGAGCAATAGCCGTACGAAGTCGTCGAGACAGTCTATCCAAACTCAATGGCTTTTCAAGAATCGCGACGTGAACATCCCCATTCGTTTGCGTAAGTGTTGGGGCGGAGTGAAGAAGATCATCTTCCGTATGTCCCGTGATGAGAATGATCGCCGTAGCATGCGATCGATCACGAAGCGTTGCCAAAATTGAATCAATGGGACACTCCCCATCCGCGAGTGACCAATCCAATAACAAAAGTCGAAGGCGCGTATCAGCTAAGTGCTCCTGAATTTCACGACCGGTTTCACAAGTAATCAAATGCTCCAGATCATCCCCCGCAATCGCCATGACTTGCTCATAAGTGGTCCTTTGTCCACTAGGATCATCATCTGCCAGAAGTGCACAAATCGCTTCTTTTGCCATAAAAAATGTTAAGGGGGAAATAATAAAAGTAAACAGGAAAACTGTCAAGACCTCTCCTTCCTGTTATCAGATTTCCTCCTTAACCGGTCGCTAGTGAGTAACGGTTTTTAAGTCTTCGGCCATTTCAAGGGCCGCGGCCTTAGCCGCTTCGGCGTAAGAATCTGGGCCATACGCCTCATTTTTTTGGTAAGCAAAGATAATACCCCTAGAAGAATTCACGATGGCGCCCAAACCATCTTCATTAAAACAAGGTTTTACATCCTCAGCACCTCCTCCTTGCGCCCCATAACCTGGCACCAGGAAGATCGCCTGAGGAAGAATTTCACGAATTTCAGCAGCTTGCTTGGGGTGTGTCGCACCAACAACCGCTCCAATCGACGTAAATCCAGACTCGCCCACCAAATCGGCTCCCCAACTTTCCAATAAATTCGCCATCAACGCATAATTCGGCATATTTTCATCCACAACAACTCGATCCTGAAGGTCTCCCGAAGATGGATTCGATGTCTTCACTAGCACAAAAATACCTTTTCCATAATCCCGACAAGAATCTACAAACGGTTTCACCCCATCATAACCAAGGTACGCGTTCACCGTGAGTGCATCCGCATCCAGCCCAGCAGTCTTTTCACCAAACAACTCAACTTCACCCAGCAGCGAATGCGCATACGCCTGCGCCGTGGAGCCAATATCATTCCGCTTCGCATCCGCCACCACAATGAGCCCCTGCTCTTGCGCATATTTACACGTCTCTTCAAACGCCCACAAACCTGCAAATCCATACTGTTCATAAAAAGCGATCTGCGGCTTAACCACCGGCACAATCTCCGCAACCGCATCGATAATACCTTTGTTGAACTCAAGAAACGCGTTGGCCGCAGCCTCAAACGTCTCGCCGCACTTCTCTGTTTGCGCTTTTACAATCTGTTCCGGAATCTGCTCCAACCGAGGATCCAGCCCCACACAAATCGGATTGCCCTTATTTTTGATCGCATCGATCAAACGGTCCGCAAAATGACCCTTATGCTTGGGCACCGCCGTGAGCGAAATGTCGACTTCTTGGTTCATCGTGGGTAAGGTAACACGAGATCACAAAAAAATGAACATCTTAACCTAAACACTCAACACCCTCCCTCTCACCATCGAACGAAACCGTCCGGCATAGGGTTGATGAATAGTGAAATGATAAATCGTCACCTCGTCATGCCCCCTGGTCCCAGCAAATGGAAGCCATTGCGTATCAGGGTCAAAATCGCCATCCAATATACTGTACCCATCCCGATCAATTGGTTTGCCCGCTTCTAGCGCCGCAGCATGCAACAAACGCCATACCTTTTTCGTCATGCCTTCTTCCCCCGGATCTGTCCAAGTGGCTTGTTCGGGAGTTCGAGAGGCTGGAGGAGCTGCATACAACACGCGCCATATCTCACTTGCCACAGCTCCTTGCCTAGGGTCTGTTTGAATGACCAAGTGAGGACCTGGGGCAGCTGGACTCCTTCGACTACTGTGGGGTCCTTGAATTTCTGAAGCATGCCGAGTAACTTCCCGAGTAACTCGATTCTTTTGAGCCCTTCGCTCCGTCTTTGCCATAAGTCGATCTCGTAGGAACAATTTCTCGTCATCATCCGGATCTCTAGGAGCACTTGGCCTTCCATCAGCAATAACAGGCTGACAACCAATAATCACATCGGGATCATCAGGATCTTTCTTTTCTTTTAAAACAGGAATCATCAATAAATACGGGGCTTCATAAGAAGCGCCAATCTCAAATTGATAATCTGTAAAACTACCCAAAACCTCATCTAAAGCGGGTTTTTGAATCGTTGCACCAAACACATCTGGATCCGGAGTCCAAGCCTCATATTGAGTAGTGATAGTCTGATTAAGTTGGGCCAAAAGGACTTCTGGGGAAAGAGTTTCCCGAGACATACCACCAGTACTCCCGCTCCTTGAAAGAGATCTTAAAAAAGTACTCACAGCACCCCTCATCAACTCACCTTCAGGAAAATCAAACTCACCAACCGGTCGCCCCGTTGCAACAACCTCCATAGCCGCCTCTTGAATACGCTCCTCAGACATTCTACTTGTCGTTGGAGCCCTACCTGCACCTTTTTGAACCATAATGAATGTAATTTTTACTCGCAGGAGAACAATTATATATAAAAGCGCTCATTTAGCAATAGTTATGATACATTGAAGATACAATGGACCAAATCACCACCCAATACATCCAAGCAGGCATCACCATCCTATTAGGCTTGATAGGCATTTTCCTCCCTCAAAAATTCAACCCTTTTCAATTTAACAGATACGGAGTTGGCAAAGTACTTGGAGAAGTCTTGTCGGAGAACGTAAAACGAAAAATCCCCAAAGTTAT
>CAZEDN010000003.1:15743-18704 GCA_964510905.1 uncultured Candidatus Peribacteria bacterium | reverse complement strand
AATTCCACGTCTCAAAAAATATGAAAAGTGGGAGCTTAAACAGCGCCTGTACCGATTCTTGGCTTCTCGGGGATTTTCACTAAATGTCATCCGGGAAGCGCTTGACAAAGCACTAAAGCCATATTAAAGTAGTGGCGTGAACAGCGTAGGATGAGTTATTCATCCTGCGGTTTTCCGCTAATTATTTTAACGTTTTCCACCATGTCATCTCAATTCCTCTCCGCCATCAAAGAACTCTGCGAAGAAAAAAATCTTCCCGAAGAGACCGTCCTCGAAACGGTTAAGGCCGCCCTGCGTGCTGCCTACCGCAAAGATTACGGCAATCGCGAGCAAAACGTCGAAGTGGAGCTCAACGACACCGGCAGTTTTGCCACGGTGTTCCTACTTCAGGAAGTGGTGGAAGAGATTGAGGACGAGCACACACAAATCACTCTCAAGGACGCCAAAAAGATCAAGAAAACCGCTAAAGTAGGCGACACGATCAAAACCGACGTTACCCCTGTAAGCTACGGCCGCATCGCGGCGCAGTCAGCAAAACAGGTGATCATTCAGCGGCTCCAAGAGGCAGAACGCGACATGATGTATGAGACCTTCAAGGATCGTGAAAACGAGCTCATCAATGCGCTCATTCACCGTGTGGACGATCGCAATGTGTACGTGGACCTGGGAAACATCACCACCTTTCTGCCGCCCGACCAACAGATTCCTGGCGAGCGATACTACGGAGGACAGCGTATCAAGTTGTACCTCGACAAAGTGATCAAGACAACCAAAGGACCTCAACTGCTCATTTCCCGAACGCACCCTCTACTGGTGCAAAAATTGATGGAGCTTGAAATTCCTGAAATCAAAGAAGAGGTTGTTGAGATCAAAGGTGTGGCTCGCGAACCTGGGGTTCGTTGTAAAGTAGCGGTCAGCTCAAACGACGAGAAAGTGGATCCCATCGGAGCCTGTGTCGGTCAAAAAGGAGTGCGCGTACAGGCCATCATGGATGAACTCAATGGAGAGCGCATCGACGTGATTCAGTACTACGAAGAATCGGCCAAATTCATCGCAACCGCTTTAGCTCCCGCTAAGGTCACGCACATCAAGTTGAACGAGGACGACAAACGGGCTTCCGTTTATGTTGCCCCTGATCAACGACCTTTGGCCATCGGTCGCCAAGGACAAAACGTCCGCTTAGCTTCAGAACTCAGTGGATGGGAAATTGACATCCTCGACGCAGTGGATCTCAGCGATAAGGAACTCAAAAAGACTGATGCAGAGGGAGGCGACGACACACCGGCACCCAAAGAAGAGGTGGCGCAAGTGGCCGATCTCGACGACATCACTCCTGAAATCGTTGAAAAACTGGCCACCGTCAATCTCGTTGAGGTCGAACAGCTCAAGGGTCTCTCCGAGAAAGACTTCCTCTCCATTGAGGGCATGACCGAAGAGGAGGCCAACATCGTGGTGGAGGCACTCAAAAAGGCCAAATAAGGGTCACCCCCATTTAGGGTTTCCTGAACAGGCTTTTTCTGGTATAATTAATAGATTTAGTGAACCTCATTTTTATGGCAGACGAACCCGCACAACAGGGCCAAGCGCAAGGCGCTCAACCACAGACACAGGCACAACCTGTGCCGCCGCCGCAATCTGCGCAACCCGGAGCGCAACCAGGGGCTCAACCCATGCCCGAGGCGCTTCAAAAGATCAACAGAGATCTTAAAGAGAAGGCCATCACCGAACAGGCCGCACGTCTCGGTTTGCCATACATCGATATCGAAAAGACTCCGATCAATCCAGATCTAGCCACCCTTGCCCACGAGGAAGAGGCGGAAAAGGCGCTTGCCATACCATTTTTTCAAGTGGGCAAAAAACTACGCGTCGCTATTTTTGATCCCAAAAAGCCAGAGACTAAAGCGTTCCTAGATCAGTTAAAAGGAAAGGGATACCTACTCAATCTCAGTTTAGCCACCGACATTGGAATTCGTGCAGCTGTCGAACGGTTGTACGCGGACACGCGAAAACAAAAAAAGCCGGAAATCGTGACTCAAGTCAAAGAAGCGGACATCGAAGCGTACGAAAAAGAAATCGAAAATCTGGCTCAGCTCAAAGACAAACTTCAGAACATCACATCTGAAGAAGCGCTCAATATCATCAATGTGGGCGCGACCAAAACCGGTGCCTCGGACATTCACTTCCAGCCCGAGGAAAATCGTGTGATCGTTCGTTTCCGAATCGACGGAGTACTCCAGACCATTTTTGAAATGGATCCTAAGGTGTTCGCCAACCTGGCCAATCAGCTCAAATACAAGGCCGGAATGAAGCTCAACATTACGAATGTCCCACAGGATGGGCGATACCACTTCATGATCAACGAAGGGAAAATTGACGTTCGTGTTTCCGCGCTGCCCACCGAATTTGGCGAGACATTTGTGTGCCGATTGCTGGACAGCGGAAAAGGATTTCTTGACTTCAATGAGTGTGGATTCATTGGAAGAAATCTGGAACTCATGAATAAGGCGATCGGGATTTCACATGGAATGATTTTGGTCACCGGTCCCACAGGATCGGGTAAAACAACGACGCTGTATTCCATGCTCAAACAGTTCAACAAACCCGAAAGTAAAGTAATTACTCTCGAAGATCCGATCGAATATCATCTTCCCGGGATTTCACAAAGTCAGATCAATGTGAAGCGAGAGTACACGTTTGCGAATGGATTGAGATCCATTTTACGCCAAGATCCGGATGTGGTGATGGTGGGAGAAATTCGTGATCTGGAAACCGCTGAAACCGCCGCGCAAGCCGCACTCACCGGACATGTTTTGCTTTCAACACTGCACACCAACAGTGCGCTAGAGACCATCCCGCGACTCATCAACATTGGGCTGGAATCGTTCATGGTCGCGCCATCACTTCATATGATTGTGGCACAACGTTTGGTGCGAAAATTATGCCCAGAATGTCGCAAGAAAG
>CAZEDN010000003.1:9209-15733 GCA_964510905.1 uncultured Candidatus Peribacteria bacterium | reverse complement strand
GACCACAGAAAGCGAACGCCAAGTGCTCGAAAAACTATCCGAGGTGGCACAAGTGGCCGTGCCCAACGAATTGTGGCACTCCGGAGAATGTGACGCTTGTAGTCACACCGGATACGCTGGGCAGGTCGGAATTCATGAAATTTTGGTCATCGATGACGAAATGAGACGACTCATCCTAGATGGCGCCCCCGCCGAAGAACTCAAAAAGAAAGCCCGCGCACAAGGCATGCTATCCATGCGTGAAGACGGATTGATCAAGGTGATCAACGAAATCACCACCATCGAAGAAGTCGAGCGCGTCACGCAGGTACTCTAGCATCACTAGGGGCACCTAGGCCCGCACGTACCGACCTTGGCCCACGTTTTTGATGTGGCCATTGAGCTCGAGAAACGAGAGCGCTACTCCCACTTCCGAAATACTCAACCCAGCTTTTTTGAGCACATCGTCTGGGTGAAGCGGACCGCGCTGTAGTACCGACCAAACCTGTTTTTGAGCACGTGTGGCCAGCTTAGGGCGTGTCCGTTTTTGTTCGATCGGCTGAAGCAGCAGTTCTGGCTGCTCCCTAAGATGCGCGATGATGTCTTCCGGTGTGCGCACCAACCGCGCCATATCATTTGCGATGAGCGAATTGCACCCCTGCATGGTCGGTCGTGAAAGATCTCCAGGCACCGCAAACACTTCTCGATTCTGCTCGAACGCACGTCGCGCCGTGATGAGCGCCCCCGACTTCTCCGGCGCCTCCACCACCAGCGTCCCGACCGACAAACCGCTAATGATGCGATTCCTGGCGGGGAAGTGATGTTTGTGGGGGATTGTGGCCGGCTCGTATTCACTCACAATAAGCCCTCCATTACCAAGAATCTCCTGAGCCAGACCTTCATGACTTGTCGGATGAATCGAATCGATTCCAGATCCCAAAACCGCAATCGTTTTCCCTCCATACTCCAGAGTGGTTTCATGAGCCGCCGCATCGATCCCAAACGCTAACCCACTCACAATTGTAATCCCATAGGCCACCAACCCACGCACGAAATGCAAAGTGTTCGCCATGCCCTCTGGCGTATTGTTACGCGTTCCCACCACCGCTAAACATGTAGATTCCAGTAGTTTAAGATTTCCACGCACAAAAAATTTCTCAGGACGTCTCTGAATTTCAAGCAACAATTTTGGATATTGTGCGGAGCGTTCATGAATTGTGATGTGATCATTCATGCCGCGACCCTAGCACATCGAGATGACGAAAAAATAACACCGAAATTAAACTTTTATGAAAATTTTGTGAACGAGAAATGAACGGCCCGCGTGTAGAGCGTGGTGTCTAAGGTATCCCTTTTGCCAAAATACAATAGAATTAAAAATTTTGTTCAACTGAACCTGTAAAAAAGATGAACAAAAGATTACATCGTACCTTCACAAAAACACTACCCCGAACTCCTCTAGTACTCCAACGTCAACCCGCGTCCGAAATGTCCCTGACTCACGATCGAAATCCCAGGCTTTTCGGTGATTTCACCCATCACTTGCGCAGGAATATTGTGTTTACGAGCGATCGCGATTACCTCATTCGTCTCAGACGGATCCACCACAATCATCATTCCAATTCCCATATTCCAGGTGCGGTATGCCTCAGAGTCCTCCACGTTGCCCAGTTTTTGAAGCGCCAGCATGGCTTGATGTGGCGGGAACGGGTGATCCACCAACGCCCCACGATCCACCTTGCCAACGATGCGCTCCAAATTCCCTGGAAGTCCTCCTCCAGTATTGTGAACGATCGCTTTGGGATGGACGCGCGCTTCACCTTTTTGAAAACGTCCGATCATGTCCAGAACACACGCATGATAAATCCGTGAGGGCATCAAAACCGCTTCGCCCCAGGTATGGGCATCATTGAACTTTTTGCGGTGCCAATTTTCGCCAAATTCCTTTTTGAGAATATATCGGATCAACGAAACTCCATTCGAGCGAAATCCCCGGCTCTGCAATCCCACGATTTTATCACCAGGTCGCACGTGCATCCCCGTAATGAATTTCGATTTTTCCACAATCCCCAAGGCTGATGCATTCCAGGTAAAGTTTTTCACTTGGTCTCTCAATTCAGCAATTTCTCCCCCAGCAATGACCACGTTTTGCTCCTTGCAAGCTTCAGCCAGCCCTTTCATCAGCGGCGTAATGATTTTTTCATCAACTTTATTGATATCAATGGTATTGGTCATAGAAATCACCTCTGCCCCCACGCAAACCGCATCATCTGCCACCATGGCCAGCAGGTCATACCCTAGAGTTTTGTAGCGGTTCATCTGCTCACCGATCAGAGACTTGCTGCCCACGCCATCATCATTCTGCACCAAATAAAAGTCTCCACAATCGAGCGCCCCCGTGAATCCGCCTTCCAGCTTTACCGGCGCACCAAACATACCCTTGCGCGAAACATGAGTGGAAAGCGCGGCCTTGTAAGCTTTGGAGGAAGCACTATCCCCGGCCTCAATATCGACACCAGCTTTTTTGTACGTGGATTTAGGTTTGGGCATTATTTAAGAAATTATGGAGTTGGGAAAGGCGCCGGCAAAAACAGAAACGGCGCATTAAAAACAGTGACGTACGTCCCAATGAGAAAAAGGACGAAAATGAGAATGGTGAAGCATTTGCAACATTTCATGGCTTCAATTTACTAGAATTCCGCGATCTCCACAATTTCGATTTCGCCCACATCACCTTCAGGGGTCACCACAGGGGTTGATTCCATCATCACCGCATACCCGCTGTGTTCCTGATCAGAAACCAATCGACCTTCATTCAAAACCACCACGCGGCGCTGCAATTGATCCACAATTTCTCGATTGTGCGTGGCCAATAAAACGGTCGCACCAGCATCATTGATAGTGGTCAAAAGTTCAAGGATTCCCTGGGTGTTCCACGGATCTAGATTTCCCGTCGGCTCATCTGCAATCAATAAGCGTGGATCGTGAACCATGGCCCGGGCAATCGCCGTGCGTTGTCCTTCGCCCCCCGCCAACTGCGCGGGGAATTTCCCTTCATGATCCAACATCCCTACCAACTCCAAAACCTCGTACACCCGTTCGCGAATGTCTTCGTCCTTCCATCCACACACCTCGAGCGCGAACGCCACATTTTCATACACCGTCTTTTTATCCAGTAATTTGTAATCCTGAAAAACCATGCCAACTTTCCGTCGATATTCCTGCATCGCAGCCGGCTCAAACGCCGTGATTTCATAACCATCCACCAAAATCGCTCCTTCATCTATCGAAACATCGCCAATCAGCGCATGCAAAAGCGTCGATTTTCCAGCGCCAGACGGTCCCACAATCGTCACAAAATCCCCGCCGCTCACCTCAAGATCGACGTGATCGAGGACCACATGCGAACCGTACATCTTGGTGACATCTATGAACTGGATCATGAGGAAGGGCCTAATTACTTATGGAATTTTTTATGAACGTCTCGGAGTTGCTTATTGGTGATGTGCGTATAAATTTGAGTGGTGGTGATCGATGCATGCCCCAATAAATCCTGAACCGAACGCAGATCTGCCCCACGGAAGAGCAAATTCGTCGCAAACGAGTGTCGAATCGTATGGGGCGTTACTTTTTTGATAATACCAGCTAGGCGAGCGGCTCGTCGAACAATATTTTGGATGGAAACGGTTGTGAGCCTTCGTTTTTCATGCAAATCCAGGTCCTCATCGTTACGGTGCCGGCGCGTATTGATGAACAGCGGCTTCCAATTATCCTGGCGCGCCGCCACATATCTTCCCAACCACTCCACACACCGATCAGACAAAAACACAATCCGCGGCTTCTTTCCTTTTCCTCGCACCATGAACTCCTTCCGCTTCAAATCCACCTGATCGCAATTCAAATTCGCCAACTCGCTCACGCGCAGCCCGGTCGAAAACAAAGTCTCCAAAATCGCGCGATCCCTTAGCCCTGTCGCCTTACTCAAATCCACCGCCTCAACCAATCGTTCCACTTCCTCTCGCGTCAAAAACTCCACCGATCGCTTTTCCGTCTTCCCAAGTTCCACCTTTTCCAGCGCGAGCGACTCGATGTCATTCTTCGACAAATATTTCAAAAACGCCCGAAGAGCAATTAAATGGTAATTTTGCGTCTTCGCCCCCAGTGTTCGCCCTCGCTCATCCTGATACCGATTCAAATACAATCGATATTTATGAATTTTCTCCATCGTAATTTCCTTCGGCTCAATATCCCCAGCCCAATCCAAAAATCGCCCCAAATAATGGTGATAATTCTGAATCGTTTTCGCCGACTGTTGCTTGCCAACTTCAGCGTGTTCCAGAAACTTCGAAATGAGGGAGGATAGCTTCATGCTGATATTGTACAAAATTAATCCCTACCCCGCAATCAACCGATAAATCGTCTCCGCCACCTCGCCACGGGTGACCTCATTTCCAGGATTGAAATTTCCTTCCGCATCCGGGTCCATGAGGCCGTTGTCCTTGGAGTATTGCACATAAGATGCGTACCACGCATCGATCCCCGTGTCGGGATACAGTTCCATGATGGGGTAGTCATTTAAGTTGATCCCATACGATGTCAGCAAAATCTTCAAAAACTCAGCGCGATTCAATGAATGGCTCGGAAGGTATGTCCCATTCGGATGACCCTCCACCACGCCCAATTCGAGCGCATGGTTCAAATACGGCAAATACCACGCCTCATCTTCCAAATCGCTCAAGCCCGGCATTGCATAATTTTCTTCCACTTCATACCCAAATCCCAACAACAACATCTTCAGAATCTCCACACGATTGATCGATTGATCCGGACGGAACGTTCCATTCGCATAGCCTTCAATAATCCCTTCATCCCGTAAATAAGCGATCGCTTCCGCATAAGGGTGAGCCTCGCTCACATCGGCAAAAATCATATTCCCTGACAACGTGTCGTACAAAACCCCACCTTCATCCGCACTGTATTCCACCACGATATCGTTCACATACCCCACAAAACTTTCCTCAATCGAATCGCCTGGATAATCACCCAAATAGACCGGTGTATTGGCTCGCGGAGTGTAAACCGAACACGCATCCTGCAGCTCACCGTCCACCCACAACATCAAACCATCCGGTGCTCCGTACGCCAACATCACGGTCTGCCATTCATACAAATCGAGCGAATCCAGCGTATACAAATGGTGCCAGCCCGCCTCATCCTGACAACCCGAGTGGGCCGCCTCATCAAAAAAACTGTACTGCAACACAGCATTCTCATTGATTCCCACCGAAAACGCTCCATCAAGCGGCGTATCGATTCCATTCATGTCAAAAATTGTCCCAATCTCAGACGCATCATCGATGTACACATCAAACGAAAACGTCCCGTTACGTGGGATCGCCACCGTCTCGCTCAAATCCAAACTGTATTCAGAATTCGTCGCATAATGATCGTAATCATCCGGCCCTTCCACTGAGAATGTACTGCCCAAAAAGAACTTAATTGCTTCTTCCGAATAAACAAACAACTCGTTAATGATCTACAATGTCTCCTCATAATCCTCCATGTACTCGAGATAGGCCGAAACATTATTCTTCGCATACTCTCCCGAAGTGCGATAAAAATTCGCCACCATCACCACATTGTCATAAAAGGTAACCAAATGAAGACTGGCCTCCTCCAGTGCGCGGTATTTAATCAGATCGTTACTGGTAGTAGAAGTGGTGTAATAACTAAAATAATCTTTGCCCTCGGTACGTTTCTCCCAGGTGCCATACGTGAAGTTGAGGGAGTTGGACCATGTATTGAATTGCGATTCCGCTGCCGCACGAGACGCATAAGGGATGATGTACGCATTGATCATCGGAAGTTCATCCATGAGGGCAGGAGCTTCATCAAAAATGGCCTCATACGTGACTTCAATCCCGTCGGTATGGGTCATGTTTCCGCGTGAAACTTCACGCCACATGGAGTGAGAATGAAGGCCGGACAGATAATCTCCATCAGGGAAAAGGTAGTCGATGTTTTCGCGAAGATCGGCGTTGGTGACCACCGTTTCCACGTTTTGGGCGTGAGCCACAGCGGCGCTCGCCGTGGGAATAAACAACGTGCAACTGAGGAACAACAGTGTTAGGATAGGAAGCCCTTTCTTCATTATGAGCAATGATATCATTAGTGGACACTGAGAATACAGTCTTATCACCGTACGCAGTGAAAAGCAAGTCCTCTCGAGGGCGAGAGCATGCGGAAAAAGAGGATTCGACGCGCACCCCTTTTCAGAAGGATCGCGACCGGATCATCCATTGTCGCGCGTTCCGACGATTGAAGATGAAAACACAGGTATTTGTCGCGCATTACGGAGATCATTATCGTACGCGTCTGACTCACAGCTTGGAGGTGTCGCAAATCAGCCGGGATGTGGCACGGTCGCTTGGGCTCAACGAGGATCTGGCTGAGGCGATTGCACTAGCGCACGATCTAGGGCACACACCCTTCGGCCACGCCGGAGAAGAGGCGCTCGATGAGATGCTCCAACCGTTGGGACTGCA
>CAZEDN010000003.1:7349-9199 GCA_964510905.1 uncultured Candidatus Peribacteria bacterium | reverse complement strand
CGTCATTGGCAATTGACCCGCGACCGCGATTTTCTCGAACACGTCTATCCGGGATTCCCAGGTCTCAATTTGACGCACGAAGTCCGGCAGGGGCTCATGAAACACCAAACCCCATGGGACCAAAACGACCGCAAACTCGAAGGCGCGAGCCTCGAAGCCCAAGTGGTCAACCTCGCGGATGAAATCGCGTACCTCAATCACGACGTAGACGATGGTTTGCGTTCGGGCCTCATCGATGAAAAATCACTCGAATCCTTGGCCGCGTGGCAAGCCGCCAAAGAAGTCACCGAAGAGCAGTACGGCACCATCCAAGACCAATCCATCCGATGGAGTCGCATGGTGAGCAAAATGATCGGCCTCATGATCCGTGACCTCACGCAGGCCACCATCGAAACGCTCAAATCCCAAAACATCCAAACCCTCGACGACGTCTACGCGTCGAAAATCCCACTCGTTCATTTCAGCCAAGAACAAGCCCAAGCCAACCAAGAGCTACGCGAATTTCTCCTAAAAAACTTATATCTCCACCCCCAAGTCCTCAAGCTCTCAGAACGTGGCCAACAAATCATCCGTGACCTTTTAAACGCATACCAAAAAGAAGGCCGAGACCCCATCGCACTCAAAGACTACCTCGACGGCATGACCGATGAATTTGCGGAAAGTGTAATATCCTCTCAGCTTTTACGTTAATGTTAAATATGATAGTATATTCCCTTATTTAATCCTTAATTCTTTTACCCATGAATGCAAAACGCATAAAAGGACTTTTCGTTTTCCTTGTTTTCTCAATCGGGTTGCTTTTGCCGTTGCAAGCACTCGGAGCATTTGATCCTCTCAATCCTCCGGACTTAAGCATCACCTCAATCGAGCGACAAGAACCAAGTGGGCTCCTCGTAGTTACAGTCGAAAACATTGCCGGTGGAGATGCGTTTCTCAGTTACCGTCATCCGCGTATTCACATTGACATTAGTGGAGATCTTGAAAAGCATTACACCTATACAGCACGCACTCTGGCTGATCAGGATTTTATTTTAGCCGGAGGGAGCTCGACCATCAGCCCCCGCATTCTCCCAGAAGGTTATTACGAAATAGAGGCTTGTGTTGACCCAGCCAATCGTGTCCCCGAAATAGATGATACCAACAATTGCTTGTCCGTAGAAATTAATAATCTAGTGGATCCAGGCACTTTAGATGTTACTTTAGCTTCAATGCCCGTGTCATATAGTGTTGTGAGAGGAGCCGAGGAGGTTGAAACTGTTGGTTATGCTTTTAGTGTTGGAGAGGACAGTGACCTCACTGTTACGGATCTTGTTTTGCAAGGATTTCTTGATGAGAATATGGATGGTGCTTATGAGCCAGGCTTAGATAATTTCGTTTATGTGAATGAAGTTGTTAGCGCGGTCCGGCTTTATGATACTGAGGGGGACCTCATTTCTGTGAATGATGAGGCAGTAGCGCTAGACGGAACGGTTGAATTTAATGGTATGAATTGGTATATCGAGGCTGGAAATACAGAGCTGCTTATCGTTGAGGTGGATGTAGCCCTGAGTGGCGTTCCCCACAATTACAACTATGATGCTTTTGCTTTTGACATCGATGAAATCACTGCTCAGGATGGAGATGGTAACGCCGTTATTGCTTCAGGATATTATCCTAATTGTGCGGGTAGCGGCCCTTCCACTTGTCACCCTAGTCGCAGAATAACCGTCCGTGATGCTGGTTATATCAAAGTAACGCATCCCGATAACTCTGTTTTGGATGATGTTGCTGTAGCCGATGCTGATTCTCCAGCTGATCCTTTGTTAGTCGGGCGCTATAAAATTTATTCAAATTATGAAGATTTCAGAGTT
>CAZEDN010000003.1:5640-7339 GCA_964510905.1 uncultured Candidatus Peribacteria bacterium | reverse complement strand
GTTGAAGAATTGACTTTCATCCATACTGGGACAGATGATGATGCTATTGAAGAAATTATTCTTCAATATCCTACTGACCTAAATAACCCCGAGAATTTGGATGGGGAATCATCAGGTTACCTGGCTGCTGGTTCAGTTCATTTCACGAGCCTTGATTTGATGGTCCCTGAATCAGAAGCTGATGAAAATGCTGTTGAAGTAGAATTGTATGTTACGACTAATCCAATTGTGATGGGATTAGCAGATTCAGGGGATGTTATCACAATGGAATATGATTACGATGACAGTTTTGAAGCCATTGGCCAGGATTCTGGATTTGTGGTTACGGAGGCAATGGGTTCTTCTTATTATGGAACGACTTCTAATATTGCAGGTGGCGATATCGCCCTATTCAAAAGTTTACCAACCTTTGAACAAGATCTCGCTGTCTCTGCACCTTGCCCAGATTCACAGCTAATGCCTGTAACGGAGTCGGAAGTTTATTGCTTTAATGTAACAGCAGATTCACATGGCGACGTCGGTATCTACAAATTAACTTTTGAGGCAACTCCTTACTTGCTCAACACGGGGACAGGGATTGGCCAACTCGCAAGTCCAAATGGATGGAAAATCTATGAATATGATGATAACGGAGTGGTTGGTATTGTTGCCCTAGGAGAAGGCACATGGGAAAACGATGAAGTATCAATAACCTTCCTTAGCGAAGAAATTACTTACGCCGGCACAACAAGCCATTACGTTCTCGTGGCGCCCATTACTTTTACCCCAAATGTAGACTCCTCTATGTTAAATGTTCGTTTGTCAGATGACTCAGGCTTTAATCACGTTGCTCCTATCGGAGCGGCAAATGTTGTGGGTAATAATGTTTGGAGTGATCGATCAGCGGCCAGTCATTCCCTTACGACGCTCGATTGGGTAAACACTTATAAAGTCGATGTTTTGCCGACTGGGTATTTAACGTTGAGCGAATAGGCTAGCCAACGGAGATTGGTTCCTTTTCGGGCTCCTCCTCTTCACGATTCTTAAATTGAGCCTCTTTCGCTTGCTGCCGTTTTAATCGTTCAAAGACGCTCATTTCTTCCTGTTCGACATCATAGTCTTCTTCAGAAAACAGCAAGTGAATCGCTTTCTTCACGCGCTCGATTTTTTTGCGATCCACCGCCTTAGCGCGGAAAAGTTTGATCACCATGTTGTCCGGATCTCGTTTGCCTAAGCGATCGCAAATCTCAATCACTTCCTGATACTTTCCTTCATTCAGCCACATGCCCATCAGCTCGATCACCACATTCTCCTCTGCTTTCGCAATCGTCGAAGGTCGCGCACTTTCTTCTTCCGTAAATACTAGATAGGTCATGCGTTTCTTACTCAAAAAGAAAATCAACGTGAAGGCAGCTGCCACGATTCCCGCCGCAAGTAAAATCTGATTGAGCTGCAACGCAAAGTTGAACACCGCATGCATGGCCATCGCAATGAATAATCCAAACAGTGTCTTTTGAACGTGAAAAATATTCTGCTCCTTGAGCCCCAGCTTTTTCTGGACCCATCCTGCAAATTTATGCTGCTTCCCAGTCCAGCGATCCAATTCCAACACCGGATTTCCAAACTTCCCAATCGCGTAGTAATACCCCACGATTCCTGAAAAAGCCATGTGTCCGGCCGCTGTAAAGGTCGAACGGAAAGTGAACACCGAAAAGAGATC
>CAZEDN010000003.1:0-5630 GCA_964510905.1 uncultured Candidatus Peribacteria bacterium | reverse complement strand
GTCGATAACGCACTATAAAAGTAGAAAATGTTCTCCGAAAACGCAAAACCCAGCGCCACTACAAAAATATAGCGAATCGCATCATTGATCGTCTTGATCTCCACCTTGAGCCATTTGAGATGACGCAACATGTTGAACTTCGCCACTTCCTCAAAAACACCGATCGCAATGAACGTCAGCAAGAAACCAATATGAACATTCTTCGTACTGTGTTGAAGGATGCTATAAACATCAAATTGAGGATGAAGCGTCCATAAATATTGAATTCCCAGAATCGGCACCACCGAAAACACCCCAAACAGAAACACTTTCAGAAGCGTTTTCTGGGTTTTATGATCTTTCTTGAACAGAATATTCAACCAAATCAGGACAGGGAGGAGCGCCAGGAGGATCGACCCCAAGAGTTGAGTGAGCGATAAGTGCGCAAGATTGATCACTTAACCTTAGATTATTGACGTTTATATCCTTATATTGTATCACTAAACAGCACTTTTTTCAATGATCATAGACATTTTTCCGAATTTCTATATAATTCAGGCAACACATCCTTAACCCTCCTATTATGGCAAAAGCTAAAAGGGTAAAATTTCTTCTGCTTGTGCTGGTCTTGGCTATTGTTGGCCTAGGCATTGCATACGCAAGCGGCGGAACCATGCTCAAAGGAGCATTCGATCCCCTCAACCCACCGGATCTCACGGTCACCTCGATCGAGCGATCTCAAAGTGGCCTTCTTGAGGTCACATTGGCCAACATTGGCAATGGGGACTCCTTCATAGGAATCCGACATCCAGCGATCACAATCCGAATCGCCGGAGATCTAGAGAAAAATTACAACTACCAAACCCGTTTCCTAGCGGATCAGGGCTTTATTTATGCGGGCGGAAGTTCCATACTCAGCCCACGCGTCCTTCCAGATGGGTATTACGAAATTGAAGCATGTATAGACCGAACCAACAAAGTGCCTGAAACGGACGATACAAATAATTGCATGTTTGCAACCATCGGGACGCCTAGTCTTCCGGATGTCGGAGTGATCACGTTCGACGATTCAGATAACCCAGTTCTTGACGATAAAGTGGTCGCCGGAGAAGAACACCTCGTGGGACGCTACAAAGTCTATGCGAACGACGAAGCATTCCTTGTAGAAGAATTATCTCTCATTCAAGTGGGAAGCAGCATGAGTACGATCGACACCCTAACGCTAGTTTATCCCACCGATGTCAATGCGCCAGCAACTCTCGATGGATCCACCAGTACGATGCTCGTCGCAGGAATTGCCAATTTCACAGGAATGGACATGATGGTTCCGAGCTCGGCCCTAGAAGAAAACGCGGTTAATTTTGAGCTCTATGCTGAGACGAATGACATCCATATGGGCTCTGACAGCGGAGACATCATTGTGATGGATCTCGATGTCAGCGGAGAATTCAAAGCCACTGGAGTGGATTCTGGTCAGGTCGTCACACAAGACACATACGACGGAGCTTACGGAAACTACGCCAGCCCAGACATCCACGGCAACGAAATCGCTCTCTACAAAAGTCTCCCAACGTTTGCAAAGGACACCAGTCCATACGCGCCATGTCCAGAACCAAACTTGGTTGCAGCCAGCGAATCGGAAGTATACTGCTTCTCGGTTACCGCAGCCGATCAAGGCGATGTGGGGCTTTTCAGACTCACCTTTGATGTGACTGCGACGCTCTTGAATACGGGGACTGGAGCCGGACAATTGGCCGTAGCCAATGGATGGAAATTGTACGAATACGACGTCAACGGTACTGTAAGCCCAATGGCGATCGCTGAAGGAACGTACGCTTCCAATAAAGTGGAAACATTTTTTGATAGCGAAGAGGTCGTCACGGCAGGAACCACCAGCTATTATGTGTTGAAAGGCCCTATTTCCTTTACTCCAGACGTGGATAACTCCACATTGAGTGTTCGATTGCAGGAAGAACACACCGATGAACATGATCCAAGTACAGCAGCGGCCACGGTAGCTGGAACATACTCCTGGAGTGACCGAAGTGCCAATGCTCATTCTCTCGTCACAACCGACTGGACTCATGGTTATAAGCTTGATGGTCTTCCCACCGAATACGCCACATTGAGCGAAGCCTAGACATACGAAAAAGCGTATTATAAAGAGCCCCCTTACTATTAAGGGGGCTTTTTTGTATACTGAACAACGATGCAATGCCCCAAATGTAAAAAAACCGAAACCCGCGTGATCGATTCACGCGACACCAACGAAGGACGGGAAATCCGCCGACGTCGTGAATGCGAAAAATGCAAATTTCGTTTCACCACATTTGAGCGTATCGAAAAATCACACTTCATCGTCATCAAAAAGGATGGCGCCCGCGAACCCTATCAGCGTGAAAAAATAGAAGCCGGCATCTGGAAATCCTGCGAAAAACGACCGGTCACCGAAGCCCAAGTCGAAGAGGTCCTCAACGACCTTGAAGACAAACTAAGTGCCCACGGCAAAGAAATCCCCTCCGATCTCATCGGCGAATACATGATGGACGCATTGAAAAAACTGGACGAAGTCGCCTACATTCGCTTCGCCTCCGTCTACCGCCAATTCAAGGACGTGGATTCGTTCAAAAAGGAGCTCTCCAAATTGCTGGACAAGAAGTAGGAACGGGCAAACCCTTAACCAATCAGAGGAGGAGAGGGGCGCTTCGTACGCAAACGTCCCGCGAAAGCGAGAAGGAGCCTTGTTGGATCATGTATCCAGCAAGGCTCCTTCCAGTTGCGTAGAAGCGTCCCTCTCCTCCAAATTCATCTGTTAAGAGTCTTGCCCCAATCTCACTTTTATGTTACAATACTAGGAAACAAAAACAAAAAACTGCCAAAAAATGAACCAACATCATTCCGGCGCACACAGCCACCAACAACACCGTGCACACGATGCGCACCATCCGCATCATGGGCATAACCCTCATCACAAAAAGAAAATCAAAGTCTTCCACCCCAACAAAAAGACGTGGATGGTTTTGGCAACACTTGCATTGACCGTGGGCATGGCGATCGGAGAATCGTACCTCCCCAGTGAAGCGATTCAACCCTTCACGGCGATCAAAATGAGCCAGGAAATGCAAACCTCAAGCTTTAATTTTGTAGAAACTTCAAAACGTGGCGTTATGCGCGCAACCTATCGGGTCTCCTTTTTAGACGTAAAATCAATCAATCCGCTCGTTAAAATAGATGAACCGGCCAAATCTGGAATCAAACGAGTCTGCTTTTGGGAGGATGAATTGGAAGACCCCACTTACACCGCTGAAATGGTAGAAGTGAGGATCACCGAAGACATCCAACCTGGGGAAGCATTTCGTGTGGAAATTGATGTCACCAATACCGGAGACGTGACCTGGTACGGAGCGGGAAGTGATTGCCTCAAAAAGACAATCGTTAACCTCGGAACGCAAAAAGAAATGGACCGTGCAAGCGAATTCTTCCATGAAGGAGCAACCACCGGCTGGATCGGAAACAATCGCGTAAAAATGGTGAACGATGCGGTCAAATCGGGAGAAATGGCCACATTCGCATTCACGGCTATTGCTCCAGAAAAAGAAGGGATTTATAAGGAATGGTTGGGCGTAGTGGCCGAAAACGTAACCTGGTTCAACGATTTTGAAATCGGGCTTGAAATCCCGGTTGGAGAAGTCACCGAGGAGGATGAATACAAGGCGCAGTTCATGAACGATGTGAGCATAAACACCCGCGACCTAGAAGGTGAAGAATCAATTGAAGTCGATCTTTCTGACCAAGAAATGAGACTCAAATTTGGTGATCAAATCACTCACCGCATGACGATCAGTTCCGGGGCTGCAGACACGCCCACCCCACAAGGAACTTGGAACATTCTCAATAAGCAAGAACTCCGCATTGGGGGCGCTTGGCCACACTATCGTATGCCGTACTGGCAAGGATTCACCTCGGTGGGGCATGGGTTGCACGCACTACCTTATCTCGAAAGCGATGGCGGCGTATTCTGGTCCGAAGCACTCACTCACATCGGCATTCCGGTAAGCCATGGATGCATCCGCATGCTTCCAGACGATGCGGTGCTCGTATACGGATTTGGAGAGGTCGGAATGGAGCTACACGTGCAGAGCTAGGGCACGAAAAAATTTGTGGTATAGTGATGCTCCATGAAAAAAGAGCACCCCATTTTAAAAGAACTAAACGACGCGCAAAAAGAGGCGGCCACCGCGGTAGACGGGCCGGTGTTGATTTTGGCCGGGGCCGGGAGTGGCAAGACCCGTGCACTCACGTACCGCATCGCGTACCTCATGGCCGAGAAAAAGGTCTCCCCATTCAATGTATTGGCCGTGACCTTTACGAACAAAGCGGCCGGCGAGATGCGCAAACGCATCCTCGAATTGATGTACGGCAAAAAACAAGCAGCCGCCTTGATGGAGGAGGCACGCGGCGTGCAATTCCATCGCAAGGACCTGCCGGTGGTGGGCACGTTCCACTCAGTCTGCGTCCAAATTTTACGCAAACATCTCCACCTTCTCGGCTACGAAAACCGATTCGCCATTTTCGACGACACAGACACCCAGGTTTTGATGAAAACGATCATGAAAGACCTCGGCATCTCAAAAGATAAAATGAATCCCAAAGCAGTACTCTCTCATATCGCGGGCGCCAAAAACGCCCTCCTCACTCCCGAAGAGTACGCGCGCCAATCGGTACACAGCCGCTTTACCGAAAGCGTGGCCAAGCTTTACCCCATTTACCAAAAACGACTCGCACAAAACCAAACCCTCGACTTCGATGACCTCATCATGAGGACCGTTGAACTCTTCGAAAAAGAGCCACAAGTCCTCGATGAACTTCAAGAACGATTCAAGTACATCTCCGTGGACGAGTACCAAGACACCAACCACGCGCAATACGTCCTCATCAAAAAACTGGCCGAAAAGTACCGCAACCTCTGCGTGGTGGGGGACGATTGGCAATCCATCTACAGCTGGCGCGGCGCCACCATGCGCAACATTCTCGACTTCGAAAAAGATTACCCCGAAGCCACCGTGGTCAAACTGGAGCAAAATTACCGTTCTACCTCACTCATCCTCGACGCGAGCGACGCCATCATCAAACAAAACAAATCCCGCACCGAGAAAAAACTGTGGACCGACCGAAAAGACGGCGAAAAAATTCAAATTTGGGAAGCGATGGACGAGAGAGATGAAGGCAGCATGATCGCGAAAGAAATCCAACACCTCCTCCTCAAACACGAAACCCCTGACTACAGCGACTTCGCCATCCTGTACCGAACCAACGCCCAATCCCGCGTCATCGAAGAAGCCATGATGCGCTACGGCATCCCGTACCGTGTCGTGGGCGGCGTCAAATTCTACCAACGCAAAGAGATCAAAGACGTCCTGGCATACCTCCGCTTAATAGAAAATCCAGCCGACACAGTCAGCCTTCTCCGAGTCATCAACACACCCCCACGAAAGATCGGCATGAAAACCCTCGAAACCCTCCAAAACATGAGCCGTGAACGCGGTGAAAGCCCCATCTTCTCCGTCATCCAAGAGATCGAAGAGCTCGGAAAGGAACGATTCCCCGAGAGCCGAATTAAAACCCTAGACGACTTCGTAAAACTCATCACC
>CAZEDN010000002.1:0-20573 GCA_964510905.1 uncultured Candidatus Peribacteria bacterium | reverse complement strand
TCTACAGTAAATTATATGGAGGTAGTGGACAGGGACTTGTTTCAATGAGTAGAGACTTAGACCCCAAGATACACAGAGCCTTTGCCGTAAAAAGCGGCCTCTCCCTCGAACAAATTGCCCGCACGGTAGCCATTCTCTGGTGTCAACAACGCCCAGACCATTTTTCGAATCGCTTTCAAGAATTACTCGACACCGAGAATATCTGGCGCTTTTCCGGCAAAGGTCAGTACTTAACCAAGAAAGCCAAACAGGTCAGAAAATTTGTTGAAGAGTCATCCGTCTTAAGCCAACATTTCACCGTCGAATTCCCTGAAGACGAAGGCAATGAAGCCACCCCAAACCCTTGGCGCTCCACACGCATGATCATGTTCCACAAACGCCCCGATTCACCGATAGACATATCAAAAGTCCCCGGCCTAATGCACGACGATCACGGATGGTGCCAGGTCGACTGCATTGCCCCTCTTAAGTCTCCTGAACTCCAAGAAATTATGGAACTAGGGGAAGGTGATTTTCTAAGTAGTCGAGTAGGACCCTACTTGGAAGCTCTCCTTGAATACCAAACCATCACCCATCCTAAAGCCACCACCGAACTTCTCATCCTGCCCGAAATATACAACCAAATCGATCGTATTATTAGCGGAGAAACAACGATAGACCAAGACCTTTTCGAGCGCCAAAAAGCCCACCTTCAAGAATGCGCCCAACGCCAAGAAGGCATCCGCATCTCGATCAACGTACAAATGATTTCTGAGGATATTGAACGACTCCTACATCTTATGGAGAGCGCTGCTGATCACGAGTATTGCTACCCCGATGCAGACGCTTAGCCTCTCCCCAACCCAGCTCAAACGCGACCTTCATCGCCTCCGCAATTTCCTGGCTCTCAATCATGATGGCCAGTTTTTCCTTCCATGAAACGATGATGATTTTGTTGTCGTAAATGTTGATCTCTGGTGTGAATTGGAACTTCTCGGAAGGGACCAATAAACTTTCGCGCAGTTCTTTTGAGTCCTGCTCATGCCGTTCCCGCGCCCGCTCCACATCAGGGAAAATAGCCCGAATGGGGATTTTTTTCTTGGCACGCCGCTTAAAATATTCAGGGAAATAACCGGGCAACGTTCCATACATCTCATCCAACGATGCATACGCTCGAATCGTTTCTTTCGACGTCAAACTGTCCTCATAAACCCGCTTCAACCCATCATCTCCTTCATAAAAAGTCACTTTGGGCCGCTTAGGATTATAAGCCGTAGGCTGCAGTTCATCCCCAAATTTTTTCACAAAATCGATCTGTTGGTCCAGCTGATCAGTCCTCTTTTTCTTCTTAATTTCCAAAAACCGAATGATGTTTTTTGGCTTTTCCACCGAATAAAACTGTGTGTTCCCCCGACGAGTACGAGTCAGGAGACCTTTCTTCACTAAACGATCCAAAATATCGCGAGTCGTATTACGAGGCATTTCCAGATAACGCGCCACCTGCGAGGCGGGCTGCCCTCCAAATTCAAGCAACTTGGTAAGCACGGTACGCTCCTTTTCGTTAAGACCAAAAGTTTTGAGAACATCAGCAAGCATAAGACATGAGTTAATTGCACAAACATTGTATGACGACGAATAATTTTCGTCAATTTAATGATGACGATATCATTCCGTCAATTGCAAGCTTTCAGGTTCGAAAATAATCATTTTTAACCTAAAAATAACCCTCGAAAATCGCCTTGGTGCCGGCCCAAAATATGAAAAAATTAGATCGTCATAACAATCAAATAACAATAATTGACGATTTAACCCCGAACATCATGCCACCAGGAACCGCCGTCTATATCGGACAATTTCAGGAAATCGCCAACCATGCACCCTGCCTGCGGAGGTTGTTTGGGCAGTACAAAAACCTACTCATCATCCTAAAAGGACCCGGCCTAGCTGGACAAATCCGCCATCTAAAAACGATCCTCGAAACACTTGGCATCGAAAAAAACCAATACCAGATCATCACCACCCCCGAAACCGGCGGCGAACAACTATGGCTTCATGAAATTAAACCCATTCTACTAGGCGAAAACAGAATTTTCACCAACAGCAATGCCATAGCAGAATTACTCCAACAAAGATCCCATCGGGTAATTGTGATGAGATGAAACAACTGTTAGAATGGCTCCGTGATTAAAACCCGTTTCGCACCATCCCCCACCGGATTCGTTCACATCGGCAGTCTCAGGACCGCCCTCTATGCATACATTTTTGCACGCCAAAGCAAGGGTCACCTCATTTTGCGCATCGAAGACACCGACCAACAGCGATTTGTTGAAGGAGCGATCGAAAACCTACTCCGAACACTGGCTTGGGCCGGTATTGAATACGACGAAGGCCCCAATCCCAACGACCTCACTCAATCACTGGGCGATCACGGACCCTATATCCAATCCAAACGACTCGACCTTTATAAAAAAGAGGTCGAAAAACTGCTCAAAAACGGCCATGCGTACCGATGCTTTTGCTCAATGGAACGACTTGACCAAATGCGCAAAGATCAACAAAAGGTGAAAATGGCGCCCATGTACGATAAAAAATGCCGCCATCGCCCCAAAGGAGAAATCGACCAACTCCTCGAAGAAAAAGTGCCCCATGTGATCCGCCTCGCGGTCCCCGAAAACGAAACCCTCCGCTTCCGCGACCTGGTCCGCGGCGATGTTCAATTCGAATCCAACACCATCGATGATCAAGTACTCGTTAAATCGGATGGATTTCCTACATACCATCTCGCCAATGTGGTCGACGACCATCACATGGAAATGACCCACATCATCCGCGGCGAAGAGTGGCTACCCTCCACTCCTAAGCACATCTATCTATACCGCGCTTTCGGATGGGATGAACCGCAATTCGCACACATTCCCCTCCTCCTCAATCAAGACAAATCCAAACTTTCCAAACGCCAAAACGACGTTGCGGTCGAAGATTACATCAAAAAAGGGTACTTGCCTGAAGCGGTCATCAACTTCGTGGCACTACTTGGCTGGAATCCAGGAAAAGGCTCCACTCAAGAAATATTCTCCCTTGAAGATCTGATCAAAACATTCTCGCTCGAAAAGGTGCACAAAGCCGGCGCAGTGTTCGACCTTGAAAGACTCAACTTTTTCAACGGACATTATTTACGCGAACTGTCGGTCGAAGAATTTTCCGGACGCGTGTACCCGTGGCTCGAAAAAACAAAATGGTTCCAAGGCACTTCGGACGACCTGCACAATGCGTACACCTACAAAGTCCTCTCCGCGATCCAAACCCGCATCAAAACCCTAGCCGAAGCACCGGATATGCTCCGATATTTCCTTCAAGACGATCTCAATTACGACCTTTCTCTCCTGGAGCACGACAAAATGAAAATCACGCGCGACATCGCCAAACAAGCGCTCGAAGCCTCACTCGAAGACCTCAAAAAACACGATGATTTCGATTCCGAGGATGCGATCAAAAACTGTCTCACTCAAACCATCGAACGACTCGGTTTTAAAAACGGCCAAGTATTATGGCCCATCCGCGTCGCACTGACCGGAGAACAGTATTCCCCAGGCACGTTTGAAATGATCGCAATCCTTGGCAAAGAAAAAACCCTCGACCGAATTGCCAAAACGCTCGCAAAGTTATAAACTTATATACACCTTATAAAAAACGTAAAATGAACTTCGAAGAATTCAAAAAAGTCATCGAAGAGATCAAAAGCGACATCCCCTGCCGCGATTGTGGTTCCGCGTTCAATGACAGCGATATCCGCATCATCGGCAGTGTCCTCACCGAAACGTACATCATCGCTCGGTGTCACGCATGCAGCAACACAACGATCATCAATGTGGTTGCCACCCCTCACCGTAAACACCGGAAACTCAAGCAATCCCCCAAGGTGATCACGCAAAACGACATTCTCGATATGCAGAATTTTCTCAAAGATTTCGACGGCGATTTTTCTCGTCTCTTTAATAATAAATCATGAAAAAGCTCACCTCTCTCATCATCATCGGCCTTTTATCCCTAGTTCTTGTCGGTTGTGAAACCGGAGAAGATGCTAAAACCACATTCGGCACCATCGTGGATGAAATCAGCGAAGCATACGAAAACACCGCCACCAAAATCAGCGAAATGAAAGAATGGATCGACACCAAGGTCGCACAGACCCAAGAAACGGTCGAAAATGTTCAAGACGCCGCCGAAGAAGTGGGTGAAGCCATGGACAGCATCAAAGAATTGACCGGATCCGAAGAAGAGGTCCCCACCGAAGAAGAATTCCCACCCAATGACACCCCCGACGACGAAATGCCTCCCGCCGAAGAACCTATCGAAGAACCCACCGAATAAATGCTCAAAGCATCATTGCACATCCACATCCAGGGAGATCCCAGGGATTACATTCGACACACCGGTTTTGATGCGCTCGATCGCGCTCATGAGCTGGGCTTTGAGGTGATCGCATTCACTTGCCACAATCGTGTGATAATCACTGATGAACTCCAAAAATACGCGCGAGAACGAGGGATCCTGCTCATCCCCGGCATCGAACTGAATGTGGGTGGGGACGTGGTCATTTTGAACGCCAAACCCGAGGTCGAAGCGATACAAACGCTCGATGAATTGCGCACCTACAAACAGGCCCATCCCGAAATTTTCATCATGGCCGCACACCCCTTTTACCCCGTACGCAAAGACTGCCTGCAAGAACGCCTCTACGATCATATTGATCTTTTCGACGCCATCGAACATTGTTGGTTTTTCTCCAAACACATCGACTTCAACAAAAAAGCGGAAGGGGTCGCATGGAAACACAACCTCCCCTACATCGCCACCAACGACGCCCATCTTCTCGAACAAATCACCGGAGCTCACGTCCTCATCGATGCCGAGAAAAATATTGAATCAGTCCTGGAAGCGCTCCGCAATCAACGGTTCAAATCCATCATTCAACCCCAAGGAACGTTTCAGATGCTGTGGACTTTTGCTAAGATGAATCTATCCGGTCTCACACGATACCTTCCATGGACACCTCCTCACCAACCCTTCCATCATGAAAAACTTCATCGCGAACATCAAACAAAAAGCCGCCGCCGATCCGAAAAAATTGGTATTTCCAGAAGGATTCGATGATCGAGTGCTCCAAGCCATCGAAACCATTTTAGAAGAAGGAACCGCATTGCCGATCGTTTTGGGCATACAAAATGAACTCGAAAAACAGGCCCAAGATCTCGGATTAAAGATCGATTGGAACCGTGTAGAGGTAATCGATCCCAAAAATAGCGAACACCTTGAAACGTTCATCGATAAATACGTTGAACTGCGCAAAGGGAAAACCCCAGAAGACGCCGCGCGCAAAGAAATGACCACAGACATCAACACCTTCGGGACCATGATGGTCCAAGAAGACCTCGCGGACGGCATGATTTCCGGAACCACGTTTCCTACGGCCGACACAATCCGACCCGCGCTCAAAATCATCAAGACCAAAGAAAAATTCCACAAAATATCCGGGTTTTTCTTCATGATTTGGGAGGATCGACTCCTGTTGTTCGCCGATTGTGCGGTCATGATTGAGCCAAACTCGTATGAGCTGGCCGACATCGCGATCGACACCGCCGAGACCGCCAAACGATTCGGGATCGAGCCTAGAATTGCTATGTTGTCCTTCTCAACCGCCGGCTCCGCCCGACACCCGCAAGTAGATCGCGTCAAAGAAGCCACCAAGATGGTCAAGCACCGTCGCCCTAAATTGGTCGTCGAAGGCGAAATGCAGGTCGACGCCGCTCTCGTCCCCGACATTTGCAAAAGAAAATTCCCCAAATCCAAGGTCCAAGGCGATTTCAATGTTTTCATCTTCCCCGGTCTCAATTCAGGAAACATTTCATACAAACTGGTTCAGCGACTGGCCGGCGCACACGCCATCGGCCCCATTTTGCAGGGGCTTAACAAACCGGTTAACGACCTCTCTCGCGGCTGCTCCGCCGAAGACATTTCCGACTTAGCCGCGTTCACCACGGTCGAAGCACAAGGCCTTGAGAAATTGGTCGACTAACCCCGCCCTCCCATGAAAATTCTTGTCCTCAATAGCGGCTCCTCCTCCCTGCGATACAAATTTTTTGAATCGAACGGATGGAAGCGACTTCACAAAGGACACATCGACGGCATAGGCCTCACCAAATGTCCCGCTAAAAACCATCATGAAGCGCTCAAAATCGCCCTCAATGAACTCAAAAAAGCCGGACTCCTCGCCCATCCCAAAGAGATCAAAGCGGTCGGACATCGAGTGGTCCACGGCGGCGAAAAATATCACGAACCCACCCTCATCACTAAAAAAGTCCTCAAGGATCTTAAAAACCTGTCCGATCTAGCACCACTTCACAATCCGTCCAACCTAGAAGGAGTACGGGCCTGCATGAAACTGCTCAAAAAAGCGAAAAACATCGCCGTATTCGACACCGCCTTCCACGGGACCCTCCCCGAACACGCGTACCTCTACGGTCTCCCCTATCAACTGTACAAAAAACACGGCATCCGCAAGTACGGATTCCACGGAACCAGCCACGATTACGTCAGCAAAGAAGCCATCAAACACCTGAAAAAGAACAAAAAACCTGCCGGCCGCATCATTACGTGCCACATCGGCAACGGCGTATCGTTGGCCGCTGTCAAAAACGGAAAATCGATCGACACCAGCATGGGCTTCACTCCACTCGAAGGCGTAATGATGGGCACGCGTACCGGAAATTTCGACCCCGCCATCATTTTCTACCTCGCTGAGCACCTAAAAATGTCACTCGACGACATCGATCATCTCGTGAATAAAAAATCCGGCCTCAAGGGACTCTCCGGCGTGAGCTCCGACATGAGACCACTTTGGGGAATCCTACAAAACCCAAAATGCCGACGCTACAAACCTGTTAAGCGCGCATTCGACGTATACGCCTACCGCCTCGCCAAAGCCATCGCCAGCCACACCGTGGCACTCGGCGGACTCGACGCACTCGTCTTCACGGCCGGACTCGGCGAAAACGCTTGGTACCTCCGCCGCGACATTTGCAAACATCTAGAACATCTCGGCATCAAACTCGATCCTCGCAAAAACAAAACCACCATCAACGGCGCAACCGGCCTCATTCAAGCCTCCCGTACAAAGGTGCAGGTCCTCGTCATCCCCACGAACGAAGAACTGAAGATTGCTAAGGAGACCGCGAAAAGTATCTAACCCCACTGCAACTGGTGGATCGTTTTCAACGTCTCCGCCACTTCTTTGTTTTGAATCAGAATCGCAAACGCATCTTGGTACAGATTGAGAAGCAGAACCTTATCCTCAAAAATCGCAATCGACGAGTACAAATTACCCTTTGAATTGTCATAGAATTTCATTTCACGGAGGTGTTTTTTATCGAGCTTTCCCAGTTTTTTGTGAATCGCATCTTTCTTAGAAATCGCCTTCAACGGGATCTTATTTTTCACTCGTGCCGCAATGAATTCATCCATAAAACGCTCCCCAAACTTATCCGCCAAATCTCCATGCGCCCCAAACTCCAAAATCTCCGTCGTACTCTCCAAAAGAAGGAAATACGCCTTTTTGCACCCACCAACCCCTTCGTAAAACGTCACCTTGGGCTCCGAAGAAAACGGACTTTTAAACTCCTCCAATAACGGAGCAGCCTTCTCCAACACCTTACGCTCCTCTTCTAACTGTTTCTCCTTCGCCTTCCTGAGATCAGCCGGATCCGCATAAAAGTACTGCACCCGCCCACGATTCGACTTTCGCACATATCCCTGCTTCACCAAATGATCAAACAAAAACAAAACCGTGGACTTGGGATAACCGGTTTTCTTCGCAACAGTAGACGCCGGCTGATTGCCCAATTCCAACAACGCGAGATACACATTCGCCTCTTTTTCAGTGAACCCAAGTTGCTTTAGAAGATCCTTCATTTCATCATCAGTAATTGTTGACGTATTTAGTATATCACGGCTTGACAAAATTGTAAATAGCCTGTACTATGACCTCCAATCAATCGTCAGTAAATATTAATCATATCTTTAGCCCATTTAAAAATGACAACGCTCGACTACCTTCAAAATACCGATTGCTACGAATCGGAAGCCAAGATCATCAACGTCCGTGAAACCGAAAAAGGACTCGCCATCCTACTCGATCGCACCATTTTCTATCCACAAGGCGGCGGCCAACCAGCGGACCACGGAACCATCACTTCCGAAAATGGAGCATTCATAGTCTCCGACACTAGACTGGATGAATTGGGAAACGTATACCACTACGGAGAATACGAAAGTGGGACATTAAATAAAGATGAAACGGTCACATTAAAAATAGACGTAGATCGACGCCAATTGAACGCTAAACTCCATTCCGCCGGCCACCTACTAGACATCGCCCTAGTCAAAATGGGACTCACCGACCTAATCCCCGCAAAAGGATTCCATTACCCCGAAGGGCCATACATTCAATACGAAGGAACCCTTGAAAACCCTCAAGAATTAATCCCAGAACTCGAGAAAACCGTAAACGAAATGGTCGCAGAAAAACTTCCCATCCACGCCAAAGAACTCACACAAGAAGAAGCCCAAACCAAAGGAATCTACGCTCCCCCAGGAAAAGCAGCCCGCGTCGTCAACTTCGAAGGCTACGACGAATTCGGTTGCGGCGGCACCCACGTACACGACTCCAGCGAACTTGGTCACATCACCATTCGAAAAATCTCCTCAAAAAAAGGTAGGACCAACATCGCGTACGCATTGGACTAAGCTACCACCCTCCGCACACTCCCCGCAACCCGCACCATGAGTTCATAAGGAATAGTTTCGACAAGTTTCGCCATGTTAGTGATTGAGTTCTCTTTTGAGGAATCATCAGAATAAACCATCACCGAATCACCAATTTTCACATCCGAAACATCACTCACATCTACAACCGTATAGTTCATACAAACACGCCCAACGATCGGACACATCACACCTTTTACTTCAATTTTTCCCTTATCACTAACACTCAAAGGTAACGCCTCGTAATACCCCACCGGCACCATAGCAATCGTCATATCTTTCTCGGCCGTAAAAGTGCATCCATAACTAACTTTATCTCCAACCTTCAATCTCCGAACTCCCACCACAGTCGATTCCAACCGCATAACAGGTTTAAGATCGGTCTCTCCAAATGGGCAAACCCCATATAAAGCCAATCCCATTCGCACCATATTGATCCAATCACGACTTTGTTTTAGTGAACCGGCGCTCTGCCCAGCGTGAATCCACTTCGGATCGAATCCAGCCTCGCGCACCATACTCACCGCACGTTCAAACAGATCCAACTGCTTCTTACTAAACGAATCGTCCATCGGATTATCCGCATCAGCCAAATGACTCAAAACTCCTACAACCTCCACCTTCAACTCCTTCAATCGATCCAAAGCTTCCGGCAACTCCTCCATCGAAAATCCCATGCGATTCATCCCCGTATCAATTTTCAAATGAACTTTCGCTCCCTGCTTCGCCAAAACTTCTGCCGACTGTAAATCACTCACCGCAAAATGGAATGGCAACTTCTTACGCGTTAAATTCTCAGGAAATGTATACCCCAAAACAAGCAAGCGCGCCTTGATCCCCGCCTTCTTCAACAGATAAGCCTCATGCAACGAATCAACCACAAAAAACTCCGGCCGCTCCGAATCCAGCACCTGCGCCACCTCAACCAACCCATGCCCATACGCATTCGACTTGAGCACCGGACAGATCGCCTTCCCAGGCATCAACCCTCGATACACCCCCAAATTATGGCGGAGCGCCTCCGCCGAGACCTTCACAGTATTGAGCGTCCGATATTTACCGACAAAAGGGATTCGCATAGTGGGATGTTAGCGCGGGTATTGTAGCGGGAGGAGGGGGAAAAGTCACCCCAGGGTGAGGCGCGAGGAGTTCGGGGTATTGTTTTTCCCACTGTACCCTACGTTTGACATGAAGCGATTCTTGAATCTGAAAATATGGTGAAAAATTTTCGCTAATGTACAGTGCCAAAAGAGACACCCCCGAACCTCCAATGCGTTTTACACAATCGTTCACAAATTTTTAATAAAAATTTCATCTCGGTGTTATAGAATCGTAATGTCATTGTGCTAAACCATATAAGCCGGTAGTGCGGGGCCAGGATGGCTCCGGTGAAAAGCTTGATACTTTATCGCCCAGGGTTCGATTCCCTGTGGCTCCACCACTGCCGGCATCAACAATAAAGGGCCCCGCATTTGGGGCCTCTTTATCTTCCAGCGAAAAGCTTGACGCATTAACTATACCCGATTTTCCCCTTAAAATCAACCACCCGCGCACCTAAAACACCTCCTTCAAGTAACAATCCTCACAATACACCGGCTCCGGACGTTCTGAAGCATACGACGACTTCATCGCTGTGCCACATTTTCCACACTCTCGATCCCATAATTTTCGCGGATTACACAACTTCATGCGCTCACGATGACGCTCCATTGGCGCCAACCGCGGCAACGCAATCCCAAACCGTTTATAGTATTTAAACTCCTGCGGAATGATCTTGTAAAACTCGCCCGAACTTTCACACTGCAGCACCTTATCCACCAACGACTCATCCGCATCATTCACATCCTCCGGAATCTGAACCTCCGGCCCCTGATACGCCGCACCTTCATCCTCATCCTTCCACTTATACCCTTTAGCAACAGCCTCCTCCTTTGTGAGCGGATAGTACTCCTGCGCCACCGTCTCATTGTATCCATATGGCGAAATCTCAATCGGGAAAAACTCGCCCCACTCTCCCGTCTTCTTCATGTGCTCAATGATCTTTGGAACCAACGCCTCGTACTCCTCCTTCGTATACTGTTTATTCAAAATGCAATATTCCTGCTTTCGCAAACTCACACACCCAAACAAATTCTTATTCCCAATACACAAATCGCAATACGCCATATTATTCGCCCCCTCCCAACAGTTCATACAAAAACGGCAATTGATCATGTCGTACGCACAACTACACATCTCGTAACAAAGCTCCGATTTATACCCGATAAAGTCCCAATCGTACGCATCATTTGTCTGATGCAGATGGGTCGCAAACTTCACATCCCTCAATCCCTCACAATTGTACGACTCATGAGTATCCTTACACGACCGCAAATAATCACCATTACATCCTTCACATTTCACATTCTCTAAATTTTTGCGTGGAGCTTTCTTGATGTGTTCCTCAAAATGCTGTTTAGCCTTTCGAATCCCTTCCGCCGTCCCCAGTCCCATATTTGCCTTCATCTTTTCGTACTCCTCCTTGGAAACTTTTTTATTGAAGATCACATACTGCTGATTTTGAAGGTTGGCCGAGAACATACAATCGTGACACCCTTGCATGTTGTAGCAGAAGTATAGATTGCTCGATCCTTTGATCTTCTGGGAATAAAAACAGGTCTCACAATTTTCCGTAAACAGCGTCCCCAAACAAAAGCGTGAATCGTACGTGAAATCACAGTCCAAACAGTTGTAATTGCGATCCGAAAATCGCATGTAGTAACACTTTTCGTTGTAGTCGGCCGTATAAATGAGGTAGGTATCCTTGTTGTGAAGCGTGTAATTGGTGAAGCTACTGTTTTCATTGTTCACTCCAATCAAACCCATACGCGGCACCTTAGCCTGAAGCTCTGCAAACTGTTCAAAAAACGGTCGATTGAAGTCAAAATCTTGTCCATATTGAAGCGGATCCCAATCATCCTTCCACCACTCCTCTACATCGTAGACCACATAGGGCGAATCGGGAGCATACATAGAAATAATAGATTTCCCGGTCTTATCACAGGTTCGATTATAAAGACTGATCTCATTACGAATCGCCAAACGACGTCGTCGACGCTCATCTGGACATAAGGTGGGAGCCGGAACGTCCATTTTCTTGTAAAATTCCTGATCTTCATCCGTGATAGTGAATTGCTGACCAGAAATGGCACAAGTTTGTGTGGAAGGCATGATCTAAAAGTACTATAAAATCAAGCATCCCTCAAATTAATGAACCAACAACTCACCTCCTTCAATCACGAAGACAGAATGTCCTAACATCGGATCACCATTGACATCAAAATCTGTCGCCCCAATCAATCCATCGTAACCCGGAAAATCAGATAAATAGGATTGTATTGCCGCTCCATCATTCCCCACTTCTTCAATGGCCTGGGCCAAGATCCAAACCGAGTCATAAGATGATGCACTGTAGGCTAAATAGTTGAGTGTATCCCCATAGGCATTCTCATAACGAGATGCAAACCCTGCAACCGCAGGATCTTCGGGATCAACTTGCACAGTAGCCGTATAAGCGCCCTCCAGTAAATCGGCATGATCCGCAATCAAATCTAAGTTCGTGCCCGCTGCATCATTAAGGAAAAATGGGCCCGAAATACCTAACCCGGTCATCTGATTAAGAATGATTTCACCTTTGATCGGCGTTTGCGGATTGATCAAGTAAGCATCTGGATTTTCAGCATTTAAACGCACCAGCTGCGTCTTGAAATCAATGTCCTCAGGCAAATAAGTTTCCTGGACAAAAGTACCTCCAAGACCTGTGAACGTGTCCTTAAAAACATCTGAAATGCCAAGGGTATAATCTTGTTGCTCACTAATAACCGCCAAGGTTCGGTAACCTTGATCGTAAGCCATTTCGGCGAGCATTTTCCCTTGAAACGCATCCGAGGGCCAATTACGGAACACATAATCTCCGGCATCCGTCACTGCTGGGCTACTGGCTCCTGGAGAAAAAACCACAATCTGTTCAGATTCAGCAATAGGACTGGCCGCCAGTACCTCGGGGCTACAAAACACGAGAAACGACTCAACTCCATCAACCGATATCAACTTTTGAGAGGCCGTCGCTGCACCCATTCCTGTACATCCTCCATCTTCCCACTGAATCTCTAGGGACATGCCTTTTGAGGCCCATTCTTTATTCACGTCCTCAAGGGCCAATTCGGCTGAACGCTGAAATTCAAGTCCATAACTGGCTGCATCACCCGTCAAAGGGCCAATCCCACCAATCGTAATAGAGATATCCTCATCTGTTGGAGTGGATACTCCAGCACAGCCAGAAAGTAAAATCGTGGCCGTAAGAACTCCTGATATAAGATGCTTAACCATGGTAAAGGGGTTAAATTGATTAAGGCTACACAATAAGGTATTTTGTAAAATCTATCAACAATGTAACATCCAATGGACTTGATTTAACCAGTTATTTTTGGTAAAATTGTTGTAGAAAATTTTTTACAATATCCGTATGATTCTCGCATCTGACCTCGAACTTTTGGGCCTTTCTACTGACGAAGCTAATGTTTTCATAGCAACCCTAGAATTGGGGGGAGGATACGCCAGCACGATCGCTCAAAAATCCAAAATTCCACGCGTAAACACCTATCACACCCTAGAAAAGCTCATCAAAAAAGGTCTGATCACTCCCATAAAACGAGGAAAAGTGAAATTTTTCATGCCCGAACCGCCACAGGTTCTCCTCAACCAGCAGGAAGAAAAATTCAAGCAAGCAAAAAAACTACTACCCGAACTCCTATCCATCACCAACAACCACCCCTTCAAGCCAAAAATCCAATCATACGAAGGCTTAGACGGCATCAAGACCATCTTTGATCAAACCAACGAGGCCAAAGGTGAAATCCTCGGGTACACCAACCTGGAGAAACTGCAAAAATTGCTCCCCGATTACCTTCCCGAATACATCGAAAAATCACTCCAAAATAAGATCAAAAAACGGGTCATCACCCCAAAAACCGACGATGCCCTAAATCACATAAAAAAATACTACCCCAAAGATTATCCTCAAGAACTGATCGAAATCTTCTTTGTAAATCCAGACAACTTCCCCTTTGAGAATCACATCTCCATCTATGATGATTTCGTGGCCATCATCTCCCTAAACCCCGAAGAACAGATTGGCGTGCTTATAGAAAGCGCCGCCCATGCCAAAACACAAAGAACCATATTTAATTTGGCATGGTTGGGGGCAACCAGTTTTGTGGCAGGGAATTAACCCAAAGCCGCCGGAATCCGCTTCACCAGCAAAGCCTCGGGTTTGGAATCATCCTCACTCCCTTCAAAAGGAACGATCTCCCAACAGGCTAAATCTTGAGGGTTTCGTTCATCAGAATTGGAAAAGGTCTGTAAATGCTCTCCATCAAGTGGTTCTGGGACTCTTCGAGCCGCATAAACCATAAAGCCCTCATGCTGCACTGGTAATGCTCCCCCATTGTCTCTCCTATGGAAACAAACTCCGCCTCCCTGCCTATTAAACTCATCCAAAAAAGGAAGCGCATTGAGTGTGAAAACCGCCACCGTACTCGGATCAGTCGGATCAATATCAGCTGATCGCTTGGGACGCTTGGGACGCTTGGGACAATCCACACTCCCATAAGGAAGTACTCCCAACCGAGCACGAATGCCGATCCGTTCACGCACCTGCTCAGCCTTAAGATGCTTACAATTGCGAAACGCATTGATCAGAGCCGCTGGATCCGCACTAGAACTCAATTCACTAACAGCCGCCAATAAATCGCGGCTCAACGCCTGTAACTCATCATGAGAATACACCATGATCCCGGTCAAATAGTCATCCCCATGAACTGGTTCCCATTCAACTGGATCAACTTGAGCTGGCTCAACATACGAAGGACCTGGATGTTTTTGTCTCAATTCCTCCTTCAACGTCTCCTCCATCATGGAAAATAAAAAACGTACCGTTCCAATATGATTATCTCCATCTGAAAACATCAAATGCAAATTATCCAATGGTTCTCCCTGCTCCCTCTCCAGCCTACTCAACAAAGCCATCAATGTCGCCTCCAAGGGGCGTCTCTGCATCCGCCTCACATTAGGATTTTGCGAACGGATGCCCTTTTCAGGAACAGTGAAAGGTTCGATCTCGGCCATGCATCAAAAGATTAAAATCAGGGAGTCCTTATACCCCACCCCCTTCCTGCAAACAAGCCAACACGATTGATTTAAACCTGGAAATGTGTTAAAATAATAAGAGTAAATGCTAAATCCTCCCTAATGCTCAAACTCAAACCCAAAAAGATCGAAATCAAGACCGGTAATCTGTGGATTGCAGTCCTCAATGAAGAAACCGCCCATAAACTGGACCTTCACCCTGGAGATCGTGTAGAATTAACAGTTGGCAAAGGGAAAGACAAACGCGAATTGAACGCGATTTTGGATATTTCTGAAGATGGATTTGGGAAAGATCAGGTTGGGCTATTCATGGAAACGTGGAAAAAGCTCAAGATCAAACGCGGGGATGTGGTTCATGTGAATCGAGCCGTCAAGCCAGATTCGCTCATCTATATTCGTGAGAAACTGTTTGGGAAGAAGTTGAACGCCAAAAAAATCGATGCCATCATCAAAGATGTGGTCGATGAAGACCTTTCTATGGTGGAAATCGCTTATTTTGTGTCGGGATGCATGATTTACGGATTGGACGATCGTGAAACGGTGCATCTGACCAAATCAATCGTACGCAACGGGAGTAAGTTGAATTTTGGGAAAGGAAAAATCGTTCTGGACAAACACTGTATTGGAGGCGTTCCAGGAAATCGAACCACAATGATCATCATTCCAATCTGTACTTCGCTCGGACTGACCATGCCAAAAACATCCTCTCGAGCCATTACATCTCCTGCTGGAACCGCGGATACGATGGAAACATTGGCCGAAGTGGCGGTGCCTGCTCCAGAACTGATGAAAATCGCTAAAAAAATCGGTGGATTCATTGCATGGGGAGGCGGAGTGGACCTCGCTGCTGCAGATGACAAGATGATCAAGGCACGCCATCCGTTGAGCCTCGATCCACAAGGAATGTTGCTCGCGTCCATCATGGCCAAAAAGTTCGCAGCCGGATCAAATCACGTACTGATCGACATCCCCATGGGACCTCAAGTGAAGATAAAAAACAAGAAAGATGGACTTCATCTAAAACGCCGCTTCGAAAGCATTGGGAAAATGCTTGGAATGAAAGTGAAAGTCATATTAACGGAAGGGAACGAACCGATTGGTCGCGGAATCGGACCAGCGTTGGAAGCGATCGATGTCATGGAAACACTTCAAGGAAAAGGATCCAAGCACCTCTTAAAAAAGGCGCTTTACATGGCAGGAATTCTCTTAGAAATGTGCGGAGCAGCTAAAAAAGGAGAAGGAGAAAAAATGGCTGCGAAACAGATTAAATCCGGCGCCGCATACGATCAAATGGTGAAGATCATCGAGGCGCAAGGAAAGAAAACGCTTCACCCAAAACCATCAAGACTAACCAAAAAAGTCAAAGCCGAAAAAAGCGGAAAAGTCACCTACGTGAACAACAAAATGGTAGCGCGAATCGCCCGTGTGGCTGGAGCCCCAAAATCGGCCGGATCAGGATTGTGGTTGGACAAAAAATTGGGCGACCGCGTCAAAAAAGGAGACGCTTTATTCACGATCTATTCCGACAGCAAAGCGTCGCTCAACAACGCAGCAAAATTCGCAAAACAAGATAAGCCTTACACCATTAAATGATGGAAACCCTCGACTTCGACGAGACCGTTGCCAAAATCAAAAGCCTCGAAATCCAAGGGGCTGAACGGATTGCGCGCGCCGCGGTAAAAGCGTGGGCGTCCAAATTGGCAGAAACCAAAGACCGCGCGACCCTCGAAGCTGCGGCAAAAGAACTCATGGAGGCGCGCGCCACCGAGCCCGGTCTCAGAAACGCACTTAAATATTGTCTCGCCAATTACGAGGACAATCCAAATATCACAGAAGACGTTATCAAGTACTTCAAAGAATCCAAAGCAAAAATCTCCGAATACGGCGCAAAAAAAATCCATGACGAAATGATCGTGATCACGCACTGCCACTCCTCCACTGCGGAAGGGTGCATCATCAAAGCCTGGGAAGAGGGCAAAAGATTCACGGTCTACAACACCGAAACACGCCCACGCTACCAAGGCCGTATCACCGCCGAAGCACTCGCAAAACACGACATCCCCATCGAACATTTCGTGGACTCCGGAGGCCGCATGGCCATGAAAGAGGCAGATCTCTTCTTGTTCGGCTGCGACTCGCTTTCGGCCGAAGGAAAGGTGATCAACAAGATCGGCACACGCCAAATGCTTGAGTTTGCTCAAAAATACGACGTTCCCTCCTATACTTGCACCAACTCCTGGAAACTCAACCCAGAGACCCTCTTCGGCGAAGAAGAAGAAATCGAAGAACGCGACCCCGCCGAAGTCTGGCCCGACGCTCCCGAAGGCGTAAAAATCCACAACCCCGCCTTCGAAGTCTCCGATCCCGACGACATCACCGGTGTCATCTCTGAATTGGGCATCGTCAAACCAGAAGCACTCCTCAGCGAGATCAAAACCGCTTACCCTTGGATGATCTAGGTGGTAAAATAGGCAGCGATGACCTCTCCCACCAAAAACGACCAACTCACCAACGCCGACCATAAAATCCTCAAGCGCCTCATTGAAATCGCGCCCAATTCGACATGCCTCCGTGCACAGGTTTCCTGCATCCTCGCCGACGCCAAAGGAAAAATCCTACTAGAAAGCAACAACGATACGCTCCCCAAATTCGACTGCAATAAAATCGGCTGCATCCGTGACATTCGCAGCGTTCCCTCCGGTTCCAACCGAGAAATCTGCTATGGGCTCTGCGCCGAACAGTACATCCTCTCCCTCGCCGCCAAAGAAAGAATCAGCACCGAAAACACAACGATTTACGTCACCACCCACCCCTGTCGCATCTGCGAATGTTTGATCGTTTCTTCCGGGATCAAACGAGTGGTATACGTACGTGGATATCCCGATGTCCTCCCTCAATACGACCCCTTCAAAAAATACGAAATCGAAGTCATCCACGCAACAGAATACGACACGCTTCCCAAGCCATTCGACGTCTAAAAACTAGTAACTGACCTCGAACACCTTGGTCTCGCCCACCACATACAAGCGGTTGGCTTCTTTGTCGGCATAAATGTCATGAAGTGTTTCCTCAGTATCTAAGATGTATTGACTTGAGTAAACAAGGTTCCCGGTTCGAGAATCCTTATTGAACATGAACACGCGGCTGCCCACGGGATCCAAGACAAAGACCTGGAACATTTCGAGTTCGGTATAAATCTTGGTCGCATCCGAAAGATCGGTCGTGGGTGCATTCTTGATTTGGAAAGCAGAATTTTCTCCACTCAACAATCGGAGTAGTTCACCATCATCCTTCAAGACAAACACCGATCCATCGATCGCAAACGAAGCGCCATCCGTGATGTCCACAGCCTCGTCCACCACATAACCATCAGCACCACTGTAGCCAGAACGTTGCTGGTAGTATCGCCACACCTGACCTTGCATCGGATCGAGTAAGTAGATGCGATTGTTGTACACCTCAAGATCCACTGCAGAATGCCAAGATCCATCGTCCGTATCCACAAACGAAAACTGCTCATCCTTAAATTCGATGACGCGATTCGATTTGGTCAAAAATAGAATCGATTCATCCTCTTCAAAGTATGCCGCATCCACCACCACCTCATCCACATCGATCGTGAGCGCGGGCTGGATATCGCCTAAAATAACCTGATAGAGTTGATTGTATTCATAAACATAAAGCGAGTCACCAAACGGAACCACGCCCAACGCATTCATTCCCGGATTGTCGATCGAAAAGTCAGCAAAAACGGTTGGGGTCTCAATGCGCACCACATTATCCAAAAGATCACGCTGCGTTTCGATTCCCGTGAGATATTCACTAGCCTTGCCGCGCAAATAGCCAGAATTCAAAACATCTAGGGCTTCTATTTCGGCCTCGTCGAGAAGTTCCTTGGCCGAAGTTTTATCGTAACTTCCCGTGGTTTTAGCCGTATTGATATTGAGTTCGACCAATTCAAGTTTACCCTCTAAATCGTCGATGAGCTGCTGCTTGCGACCTTGGTTGCGCACGAGATAAATGCCCACCACCAAGACCACCACCACCAAAACGAGAGCCACTAAAATCTTATCGCGCTTGAGTTCCTTCCACTCCTGGAGAAGATGGGTCCACTCGGAAACTTTAGGCGACTTTTTAGGGGTCCCTTCGGCCCCATCATCCAACACCGCCGACGCCTTTTCTCGCACCTCTTCACTGGAATCTTCCACATCTTCTTCCACCTTTTCCACTTTCCCCCCACGTTCCGGCATCAACTTCCCAAGGTGCAACTTCAACGTATCGCCAATCTTAGGCAAAAATCCACCAACCGCCTTCGCAGGCGCTGCATCATCACCTTCCACCACCGTTTCCTCCATCCGCTCTCCCACACGCACCGCCAAAATATTCAACCGATCCATAACATCTACCGACACCGCATCTTTCACCGCGCCTAAAGCGGTCTTCAAATCCGGTTCGTCCGAAATCAATTTCCCCAAATCCCCCTTTGTGACATAACGCACTAAACGGGAAGAACACATCAACAAATAGTCGCTCGCCGACAAATCGCCATTCGAAATATTGGCAAACAACTCTTCCTTGTTCTTAGGATCCGAAAGCCCTTCCGAAATCGTGCTGACGTACCGTCGACGCACCAAGTACGCCTCCGCCTCACCGTGTTGAGACAGATACAACGTGTTGTCACAAACGGCCGCCGCGATCACGTTCATATTAGGGATGAACTTTACACCTAGCGTCTCTTCTTTCTTCCGAACCACTTCATTCACCTCCTTCAAACAGTCTTCAAAACGACCACCTGCTGATCGACTCAAATCATGGAAAAAGTAATTTTTCATGACTTCGAACATCTCGTCCGCAATCTCATCGCCCGGAATTTCGGTCGAATCGATGTGAATGTTCAAAAAAAGCTGTGACGGATGTCCGCCCAGCCCATCATCCCATTCGTAGAAATAATTTTTGGAGAAGCCAAGAGACTCCTTTCCGATCATGAGGAACTCATGTGCAATACGAAAAACCATGGGTTTGGGGTTTAAAGCAGGGTAAACATACTAAAAAAGCCACTTCAGAGCAATCTTTATTTGACTCCTGGGTCCAAACCCGTTAATATCCTCACGCTTTATCTGGCCTAAAACCGCCAAAAAATGCTTAGAAAACTCAGCCAACGAAGACGCTCTCGAAAACACGGTTTCTTATCACGTTTAAGGAAGAAAGCAGGTAGGAAGCTCCTGGCACGTCGCCGCTCAAAGGGCCGCAAAAGACTGTCCATTTAAATATGCTTGCTCGACGCTACCGCCTCACTAAAAAGGACAATATCCCGTCCATTCTTAAGACTGGAGGCAAAGCGATGGGAAAGCTACTCGTTCTGCGTTTTCGCGAAAACGAGCATGAAGATCACCGTTTTAGCGTCATCATCAGTCACCGCATTTCAACTAAAGCAGTCCCCCGCAACCGAGTAAAGCGCCAAATTCATGAAGTGATAAGGCTGAACGCCGACAAGTTTCCTAAAAAACCTCACTTCGATATCCTAGTCCTCCCTAAAAAAAATATCCTGGGAGCCACCTACGAAGACATCGAAGCCGATATCCTCGCCG
>CAZEDN010000001.1:0-20943 GCA_964510905.1 uncultured Candidatus Peribacteria bacterium | reverse complement strand
ATGCGTCAATTGTAGCACAAGAGGCTAAAAGTTGTCTCGTTTGCGTGGTAACTCTTCGACTCTTAATGCACGGTCCGCTCCGAGGTGACATCGATGTATTCCTCGAGGCCGGGAGGTGTGTTGAGGAAGACGCGTTCGTCGTAGCGGAGGACCACGTTACCATGATCGTAATTGGCCGGTCCAGAGAAGGTGCGTTTTCCGAGGAGGCTGTTGATGTTTCCATAGACCGAGCCATAAATGATGAGTTCGGTGAACGGATCGGTCCAGTCTCCTGTGATATTACCACCGATGCCCGCTTCTTCTTGAACGTAGTAGACGCCCACGATTTCACTTACATCGTTGTCGATCCAAACGTTTCCGCCAATCACGATGAAGGCGATGGATGGAACTTCGTTGAGGTTTGCAACGTCTGTGGCGATGTCTTCGTAAAGAATGTCGCTGTCGATCAATAGGTCGTGTCCTTCTACGATGAAGGTGTATCCGCCAGCCGGAACACGTTCATTGCTGTACAAGCTGAACACCAGGTCCTTATCGGTCACGCGGAACACGTTTTGATTTGGATTGGTGCGGTTTTCATCGAGAATGTTGTCGAGATCGGCGAAGTTGCGGATCACGACGGCGCTTTCGGTGCCGCTCAAGTATTTACTGATGCTTTCGTTGTATCGCGTGATGGCGTCGATCTGTTCCGTGGTCTGTTCTTCGATGACGTCACTGTCCCAGATCGTCTTGATGCCGGTGACCATCTTTCCGACGTAGCTGGAGAACCGTTTATAAAGGTTTTCCGCGAAGCTCAGTACGAGTGAGTCGCTGCTGCGTGAGTCTCTAAAATTGTCGTAACAGGAGATGTCGTATGTGGACAAGTCTCCCTCAATGAACACGTCTCCTGCATTTCTGGTGAGCAAGAACGGACAGATGATGGTGATGTCGGCGCTGGCTTCAAGTCGTCCGTCGGTGCTGGTTGCGGTGTTTTCGTAGAAGTGAACCGGACAATCGGAGGAGGCCACTTCGGCGTTGTCACATTGGAAACTTCCATTCCATACGCGTCCCATGTAGCGGACAAAGATGTCGTAAGCCACATAAGCGTGTTGGAGGTTTTGGAGGGTGATTCCCGTGTTGGAGTTGATCGTGCCTTCGTAGCAGGCTTCGTTGGGGAGGCTGACGTCTCCATTGTCGGGATCTACGATTTCGATGTCGGAGCATTCGGAAATTTCGGTGCCATCGCTGTACATCACTTTGATTTCTTGGCCGTTGGCCCAGCCTTGGACTTGGCTGGGATCGCTGCCGGTTGCGGTGTAGAACTCGATTTTGCTTCCGTAGTCGGTGTTGTTGTCTTCGTCGGCGTTTTCACCCTGGATTCCGGTCGTGGCGATCGTGTCTACGAGCGTCACTTCCGTCACTGCATCTGGATCGGCGTGATATTCGAGTTGGTAGAAGACGTAGTCGAAGTCGTGGGCATAGGTGGCATCACAGAGGCTTTGGCCAGGGCTGTTGGGATTTTCTTGGAAACAGTTTGCGTTGGTGCTGCTGCTTCCAGAAAGAGTACCCTCAACATCAAAGAATCCAAAGTTGTAGGTGCTGGCCGCCTTTTCAAGCGTGTCGGCCGGTTCAGGGGCGGGTTGATCTTGAAGGAAAGTCGCTCGACATTGGGTGGATTGACCGGCTTGAACTTCGAACTCAAAGTCGGGATCGTCTATGGTGTATTCAATGTAATATTCATTCTCATCACGGTCTTCGTTGTCGAAGGTTCCACTGGTCGAACTGGTGTTGAAATCGTATCCGAAGTTTTGGTCGGTGCCTTCCCAGTTTCCGTTCATTTCGTTGAGCGCTTCGAGTTCAACGATTACGGTGTCGCCGGATTGTAGTCCGGAGAATTCAAACGTATCGTCTTGGGAATAATAATAGTCGTCGCCATCGTCGAAGTCATCCGGTTGGTACATGCGGAATTGGTAACAGTAGTGGGATCCGCCACCGCCACCACCGCCGCCGCCACCGCCACCACCGCCGCCACCACCTTCGGTTTGGCAGGTTGCGGAGCAGCCGTCGCCGTTGATGTTGTTGCCGTCGTCACACTCTTCGCCGGCGGCTTCATCGAGGATGCCGTCGCCACACCATGAGCCGGGGCCGCTGATGACCACGAGAGCGGTGTCGACACAAACATCGGCGTAATCGCCGGCTTCATACACGGTGATGACATCGCCATCGCCGCCTTCTACATATTCAACGGTCATGTCATAGGTCGTGATTTGATCTCCTTCAATGCCACCCGTGGCAATGAATCGTGCACCTGGGTTGGTAGTGGTCCAGGTCCATGGTCCAGGCCAGTCGGTGGGATCGACCGTGATCCAGAAAGTACCATCCTGTGTCCCGATTTGAGGTGGATTCACATCAAGGCTGATACAGACCGCTTCGGGGATGGTACAGTCGATCGTACATTCACTGTCTTCGGTGCCGTTTAAGGCTCCGTCGTCACACACTTCGCCCAATTCGGGTTGAAGGATTCCGTCACCACAGTATGGGTTTTCGGGGATCGTACAGTCGGCGTCACATCCGTCTCCGTCGATGTTATTTCCGTCATCACACACTTCACCCAGGGTGGGATCGAGAATGCCGTCGCCACAGTATGGATTGGTCTCATCCACGGTGACGAGTCCGTTACAGTCGGCCGGATAGTTGACCTCTTCGATGTTGATGGTTTCTCCTTCGCTACAATTGTAGGTGTAAACGATGGTGCTTGAGGTTTCCAGGAGGCTGTAGCCCAAGTTGGCTGCTGCATCATCGTACGTTTCGGCGAAACGGCAGGATCCACCATCCGTAGAGAATTGGTAGATGCCGTTCCAGTTGTCTCCATTCTGATCGATGGGAGTGATGATGATCGCAGTGGGCATTTCGAGATTCATCGTGCTTATATTGGAGGGGGTCACTGTCGAGAATTCCAAACAGTAAAGCGCCTCTCCGGTATCGATTGGGATTTCTCCATTACAATCGACGGGATAGTTCACCTCTTCAATGAGGATGGTGTCGCCCTCGGCACAGTCGTAGGCGTAGACCATTGTTTCGGAGGTGTTCAAGATGCTGTGGCCGAGATTAGCATCCGCATCGGCGTACGTTTCCGCAAAGCGGCAGGAACCTCCATTGGTATAGTATTGATAGATGCCGTTCCAGGAGTTTCCGTCTTGATCACGCGGATCGATGTTGATTGCCATGGGCATGCCAAGATTTTCGATGTTGATGCTGGTGGGCGCCACGTTGAAGAATTCGGCACAGTAAAGGTCTTCTCCGACATCTACAGGAATTTCGGCATTACAATCTACGGGATAGTCGACCTCTTCGATGAAGACGGTGTCTCCTTCGCTACAGTCGTAAACATAGACGATGGTTTCTTGGGTGTTCAGTACGGTGTGTCCGAGAAGGGCTTCTGCATCGGCGTACGATTCGGCAAAGCGGCAGGTGCCTCCGTCGGTTTCATAGGTGTATGAACCGGCCCAGTTGTCTCCGTTTGTGTCTTGTGTGAAGACATTGATCGCGGTTATGTTGTCGATCGCTAAAATATCGATGGCGTGTGGGATCGCGTCCATGTTGGCACAAGCGACCGAGATCGGAATTTCAACCGAACAGTCATCGGGATAGTTGATTTCACTGACGCTGATGGTGTCGCCCGGTTCACATCCGTAAACGTACATGGTCGTTACAGGGGTGGTGACGGTGGGGGCTCCTCCTTCAGCGAGGGCTTGTTGTTGATTGAAGGCGAACTCACAGCTTCCGTCGCTGGTGTATTCGTATCCGCCTGCCCATGGATCTCCGACGTTGTCATCGGTTTCGACTTGGATTTGAACGATTCCTTGCGCATCGAGCGCGTCGATTTCGGTCGGGATGGATCGCATCTCCACACAATACGGTGCGGCGACCGGGATACGGTCACGACAACCGGTGGAGTAGGTTTGTTCTTCAATCACGATATTGGCTCCGGGAGCACAGTCGAATACGTAGACGGTGCTTTCGGTCGTGGTGAGGGTGTCGACCCCATTCACTCCGTTTTGTGCGTCGGCGAGATCTTCCGTAAACTGACAGGAAAGATCGTCACTGGTGAAGATATAGGTTCCGTCCCAGTCATTGAGGTCTTGATCCCAGTCATCGATTTCGATGGCGACCACTTCGTCGATTTTATCGGCAGAGATCGCATCGGGGCTGGCTTCCATGTCTTCACAATAGAGCCCTTCCTCGATGAGGATGGTGGCGTTACATTCACCCGGATATTCAGTGTCTTCGATGGTGATGGTCTCTCCATCGGTGCTGCAATCATAGGCGTAAACCGTGAACACATCGGAGGGGGGAGTGGTGGTGAGCGGATTGGCTCCATTCACTCCGTTTTGCGCGTCGGCGGTGTTGTCTACAAAGAGGCAGCTTCCCGTGGTTTCAACGGTATAGGTGCCATTCCAAGGATCGTTGATTTGGTTGGTGGCATCGATCGTAAAGGTCAAATAGTCGTTGTTTTCCACATCCTCTCCAGTGAAAACGGCCGGATCAACGCTGAGGTCGGCACAGTAAGGGGTTTCTCCGATGAGGGAGTCGTTACACTCCACGGGATAATCTACTTCTTCCACGGTGATGAGGGCGATGTCGGCATCGGCATATTCGGCGAGGAAATAGACCGTTTCTTCATCGGTGGTGTAAGGATTGGTTCCGGATCCTTGAGTCAGGTAGTAGTAATTTTCGTGAAATCGTCCGTCGGCGAGGTTTCCGTCGGTGTCGTAAGCGGTGTAGGTGTACTCTCCACTCCACATGTGACCGCTAGCTGCAATCCCGTGAATGTCCATTTCGATCGGGGAAAGAGACGCAAAATGGTCGAGCGGGATGGGATCGGTAGGACTTTCAAAATAGAGAAGATCACAGGCGTCTTCGATTTCGATGTCATCGTTACATTCCGCGGGATATTCCACCTCTTCTACAGAAATGTTGTCTCCGGGGCTACAATCGAAGGCGTATACCGTTTCGTTGGAGGTTTGGAGTGGATTTTCTCGATTTCCCCAAATGTAGGTGGAATTAGAGAAGAGACAATCTCCATCGCTGCTGAATTCGTACTCTCCGTCGTAGGCGTTGCCGTTAGCGTCGTCCACATCGATGGTGAGCGTGATGTAGGCAGCTTCGGTGTCGTCGACCGTGATTTCTGTGGGACTGGTGATTTCGAGGTCATCACAGCCCAATTCACAAGCGGGCCAGATGCTGCGGTTCACGCCGTTGATTCCATACCAGAATTCAAAGTCACCATCCGGATCCCAACTGGCATTGTCGGGAATATCGTCTCGGTTGGAGTCCACTTCAACGGGGTAGGTGTGGGACCAGACGCCGGTGTGGAGGTCTTCTTTGAACATTTCGATGAAGATCCAACCGGATGTGGTGGCGGTTTGCATGTCGATGCTGTAGTCGAGCGCTTCAAAGCTGACCGCGCCAGCGTACCACCATTCTCCGGAATCGAGCCAAGGCATGGTGTACACATCGTCGCCACTGTCTCGGCCGTATTCCCAGATGATACCGCGAGGGCTGTCATCCAAGAATCCGAGCCGTTTATAAGTCACGTCGGTTCCGCCCCATTCGTCACCGCTATATAAAGTGGTGGCGAGATCGTCCACGTCGAATCCACATTCGTTGTATGTGGCTTCGTAGAATCCATTGCCGTCGTCGTCGCGCGATCCGTCCGTACAAAGGAGGGTCGTGGTGTCTATATTATTTAGGAAATCGTTTTCGAGAGGATTGCTCACTTCAGCGGGGGCGTAATTGGGCTCATCGTCGAGCACCACGGCGTATTTGTGCACCACCGCGATGTATCGATAATTGGCGTCATCCGTTGAGGTGTTGTAAAAAAGGTATTCATGGCTTCTACTCTCGCACACCCCGGATTGCGCTTGTTGGTCGATGACGTTTTGAGAGGTTTCATCATAAGTTGGCACTTGAGCGGGATCGGTGGGTGTCGTGTGATCCGTGTCCACGTTGAATTTGGCTGCAAGTGCGACGCCCAACGCGAGCAACATAGTGGCTGCGAGGGCGATCGGTATGGTGAGTAGAGGATGTCTAAGTTTAGCCATGATGAAAGAGGGTTTAATTAACGTTGAAGCCATCAGGGGCTGAAGGATCCGTGTCGAGTTCGATGGGATCCGGGGTAGTGAATGAACGATGCACCTCTTCGCTTTGGAGGAAACAGCCGTTTAAGGCGAGGAGTGAAAGAATGAAAGTCAGTGCGATGAGTTTTTTCATGGGTTTTGGTGTTTAGGTTGAATTTAGAGGTCGTTGAGGTCTTGATCGCCCGTGTCTTCGGCTCTACCACCTTGAGGACCTTCGCCGGTTTCTTGGGTGTCGCCCGGTTTTCGTCCGGGGAGCTCGTTTCCTTCACCTTCGACGGAAGGTTCACCGGGAACCTCTTGAGGAACGATCGTTTCGTGTTGATGCATGCCACCGGCAAACAGTTCGAGGGTGGGGGTGAACAGATTGTAGAACCCTTCGATTGAGGAGACGCCTCGGGCCGATTCGTATTGGCTGAGGTCGATGCTGAGTAAGGTGGAATTCAGTTCGAAACCAGGGTTTAAGCAGCGACCGCGTAGACCGGCGTACACCTCGACTTGCATGGTGTAGGCGCGGAGTTGGCCATCTTCGGTGGTTTCGAGGACCACTTTTTCTTTGGGGTCGGTGGCTTGAGCGGCATGTTGGAGCCGTTCGACAAAGCTTTGGAACTCTTCGAGAACCGTGGCTTCAGTGCTCCCGGACGTTGGTACGTATCCATGGTTTCGGTGGATTTCTTCGTAGACTTTTTGAAGTGTGGCGTACGCACGTTCTCCTTTCACTCGTTTGTAATTCATCTTGATCTCGAGCGCTTCAGGGGAGTGGAGGAATCCGGCCAATCCAGGTTCGGCCTCCATGGATTGTGGCCCTTCCAAAACGGATTGGATCACCGCAGGATCGTCCACTTGTTTTGCGTTGACCAATTCTCCACCTCCGGCCACTTGTTCACGCATTCCGGTGATGGCGAGTCGACCGACGACCACTTGGACGCGCGAGGTGCGCGGCACGATGCGTGTTCGGTCTTCGTAAATCGTGTCGATTTTGACGTTGTTGAAGAACCAGCCGGCCAGCGCGGGACCGTATTCTTCGGTGAGGATTCGTTCAAAGAACGCTTTATGACGTTCGACGTAATTGGCCTTTTCTTGAGGTGACAGAGATGTGTTGTCGACGTAACTGAGTTTGAAGAGGACATTGATGAACAGTCCTCGATCCAGAGCTTTCATTCCGGGATAACGATCGGCGATGACCGCATCCAATTCGTCCAGTTGGCGCGTTCCGGTGAGCGCTTCCAGAATTTTCTTTTCGGTGTACCCTTCAGGGAGGGTTTTGAGGAAGTCGCGCGCACGTGCCTCGATGAGTTCTTCATGGCTGCCCAGATCGTCGATGCGGGCGGCAGTGACTCGTTCGGTGTGAGCTTCAACATGTGCGTTTTCGGCTCGTAGGTGTTCTTCGGAGAAGACGAGTCCTTTTTGGGTGAGGCTCTCTTTTTCGCGGAGATACTCTTCCCAGGTGAGGGCGTTGTATCCTCCGTGAATTCGGACGTTTCGGCTGTACTCCTCGAAAACCATCCATCCGGCAGCGTATTCGGGATCCAATCGGCGTTCGCGTTGGAAAGTGTTGAAGTTTCGACGTGGATCGCTGCTGCGTCGGATCGTGATGACTGTGATTTTGTACGGCCCTCCTTCGTATTCGGCGCGCGGGACCTCGATTTCTTGGCGTAAAACTTTCAAGTTGGTGTTGGTCATGTCGAGGGCGAGATAGATCTGATCCGGTCTTGCGTCTGGCCCGAGAACTTGTCGTCCTTTCATGGTGGGATCCATGCACACGATCACGCGGCCACCAGGATTTTTCACTTCGATGCGATGCAACCCTTCGGCATCACCTTCGCCGGGATGGATTTCCAATCCGTTACTGAGGAGATGGGAGTTGAGATCGTCAATGTTGCCGCTTCGGAGCAGTCCAAAGTCGACGTTGCTTTCCACTTCGCTGGTGGGCATGTAGGAGAGATTTCCGTCGATGTATCCGTATTCGGCTTCGGGGAGAGCGGTGCCTCCTTCAAGGATTCGTTCGTAGAGTTTGGCCCCACTCAATTCGGTATTGGCGAGCGCTTGCTCGACTTCGTTCATGGAATCGGTGAATGCGTCGTTGTAACTGGGACGTAGTGGAATGACGCGCGTTTCATCTCGGAAGGCGAGGGTCAACAGTCCAAAAGGAGGAATGATGGACAACGCGAATCCCGGGATGGGCACGATGTCGGTCGTGGCTTCGCGGTAGCCTCCTTGCTCTTTCGCGTACATTTCTTGAGCGAATTCGTACGCGGCGACAAGCGCTTCATCACGGGATGCTTCGGGGAGATCCAACCCATCCACATAGGCTGCGATGGATTCAAATTCAGGAAGTTCTCGAATGACGGCCGCCTTTTCATCCACACTACTGATGCCTTCCAGGCGTCCTTCAAAGTAGGCAGATCCTTCGATTTCTCCACGACGTCGTCCACGAGCGATTTGTTCTCGAGTACTGGGTGCCCAACGGACTCCCGCATGAACGCCCACAAACGGGACAAATTCACCTTCAAGCGGATTGAAGGCGGGTCCTACACTGGCGCCCACAGCCAGGGCAAAGTCTTCGATTTTTAAACTGGCGGTCGCGGAAGCGGTGGCCACAAATCCTTCGGTGCCTCCTCCGGCATGTGCGGAGATGGTCACGCCCAAAACTTCACTGGCAAATGGCGATAATCTTGGCGTTGAAACACCAGCTCCGGCACTGGCGACCGGCATACCAAGGTCACGGTCGAATCCACCGCGTGCTCCCACACTGATGGTCACGACGGTTTGGCCGGCGTCATTTCGAATGGGAACCGCCACAAATCCACCGACCACTACACGTTCGGTCGTGATTCCTTCTTCGCCTTGGACGCTGCTGGTGGCGGAATCGGATAAGAATCCGAGAATCACGTCACGTGGTGGCCGTTCGTCTTCTGGATAATCTTCGGTGAGTTGAGCGTACAGAATGTCGAGTTGTTGCTCGGTCATCGGTTCTCCTTCGGCGTGCTCAAGCGGGATCAATTTCATTTGGGCTGCGGCCAGTTGAACTTGGCCGGCGGCGACTTCGAGATCCGCGCTGGACAGTTCACCCTCGATGTCCGATGCGATGATTTGTTCGAGTGCGGCCGAAACGATGGGATTGTCGTTGTATCGTTTCACCACTTCTAGTTTGCGCTGGCCGTCATCGATCGTGGATCGCATCCCCTCGCTGACCACGTAACCGTTTTGGATGAAGTGGCGCTGTAGATCGGTGAAGGGAGTGTCCATCTCGCCCTCATCCAAGTGGATGTCGAGTTTTTCGATCAGTTTAGGAATGTGGGGGGCGAGGGTGTCTCGGATTTCGGTTTGGTATTCGTCGAGTTGGGCATACAGTCCCACGACAGGGTCGTACAGCTCATCGTCGAGGGCCACCGCCTTTTCTTCATATTGGATTTGGAGGTGTTTGAGCTTGGCTTTACGTGCCCATGCGCGTCGTTCTTCGGCTTGTCGGGTTTTGCGTTCAATCTTTTTGAGAACCGGTTCGATTTTTCGTTCAAAGGCTCGGATTTTGCGTACATCGTCTCGACTCACGTTTTCTACTCCCAAGACACTTTCAAGTTCGGCAACGATGTCGATCGTGGGATCGAGATAGTAAAAGAGAATTCCTTGCTCGATGTAACGTTCGAGCGCCTGTTGCATGGCCTCGTGATGGACGAGTACTTCGCCGTCTTCGGTGTAGGTGGTGTGTGAGTCGACGATGCGTCGGGCAGCAGCAGTCGGATCCATTTTTCGTTCGAGAAGATTGGTATGGAGAAAGAGGGATTTTCCACCAACACTTTCGGCTTGGGCATAAGTGATGTGGGCACGTCGATTCAATCCTTCAAAGGCGGACTGAACACGTGCGAATGAGTGTAATTCGGGGGACACTTCTTGCATTTCGCGTACTCTCATGGTGTGGAGTTCTTCCTGTTGGAAGACCAAATCTGCGGGCCGAGCACGCATAGTGTCCACCACGTGCTGTAGATCGCGATTGTCTCGGGTGAAACTGGAGGGGAGTGATGCGAGGAATAGCGCATTTTCGCTCGGAGATTTCTTGATGTGTCCTTCCTGAACGAGGAGATCCATTCCGTATGCATTGATCACTAGGTTCAGGACGGTGCCCCCATCCACTTTTTTGAGTTGAGCGGGTCTAACGCCCATGGCGGCCAAGACCACTTTCACGTCGTCGATCACTTGTTGTTCGATGCTGATGGTTTCCATGTCCTCTTCTCCGAGATATTCGACCACTTTTCCGCTGGTGATGGCGTTGAAGTCGTAATATCCTCCAGGGATGAAGCGTCCCTCTTCAACACCGGATCGTTCAATGATGCGTTCAAAGGGAGATAACTGTTCGAGTGGGGTGCCTTCGGTCATGGCTTCCATTGCGTCCATGAGTTCAGCGCATCTCACCATGAAGCGTTCGCGACGGGCTTTTTCTCGGCGCAGTGTAGGGAGGTCGTTTTCGTGTTCGAGCTCAGAAATTTCGACGATCAGTTGGAGGACTGCGCGTCCTTCGCGAGACCATTCGTTTTGATTTTCCGGTTCTTCAGCGCGGATTCGAGCTTCCCAAGCTTCGAGGCTTTCATTGTTCTTTCGAGGATAGGTTTCTAGGCGATCGTGGCGTGCGGTCCACGCTTCGTCACTTTCGTCTTCGTTTTGGCCATTTTCGAGTGCGGCTGAGAATTCGTCTTCGAATTGAGATTGGCGGCCTTGGATGTCGACATCCCATTCATCCACTTGGGCGGCGACTTCTTCGTATCGATTGAAGAAAACACGTGGCCCTTCGCGGAAAGCGGGAGCGTTACGACTCAAATCTCCAAAGCGGAGGCTGGGGCCATGTTGCCACATGATTCTTCGGAATTTGACCGGACCCCATTCGTTGAAGAAGGGATCTTTGAGGATTTCGTAAGTTCGCTGAACGGTCGAGTTTCGTTCTTGGTCGGCCGCTTCGAATAGTTTGGCGAACTCATCGGGGCTTTTGCGTTGCAAGAATTCGGGCATCTCTACCACACGGCCTTGGAGTCTGCCTCGATAGTCGAGGAGAACGGTGCTTTCGTAGCCTTTTTCGGCGGTGTCGAGGGCCACGGCTTTATTGTCGGCCACTTGAGCGTCACGTTCGGCTTGTCGTTCGATGAAGTGTTGGTATTCGTCTTCGATTTCGACGGGGGCTTTGTCGACGTCTCCTTCGATTCCAGTTGCGCCCATATCTGTTGCGCCGACTCTTCCTGTTTCAACGGTCACCGTTTTGGTGACAGGAATCATCAGTGTGGTTTCGGCAAGGACGTAATGTCTTCCGACATGATGCGATTTGAAGTATTTGCTGTTTGCGGCCATCCCGGACGTGACTTTTTTCACTTTTCCAGCGTTTTCAGGGACTGCCATGATGGCTTCCACCGTGGTGCTGTATTCGGCCGCGATGTTTTCGATCCAGGTTTCGACCTCCTTCCCACTCAATTCGATGTATCCGGTTTCGGTGCGTGTTTCGGGAAGCGCGACTCGTTCTGCAGGGCGTGTTTCAGCACCACCCATCAGTGCTGATTCGATGTTTCTCTGCAAAACGTCGAGTTCGGCTGCCGTCAAGCCGCCTTCGATGTCTTCGGAGAGGTCTCGTCGTAAGTCTTTAAACGTTTCTTCCAAATGTTCGCGTTTTTCATCGTCCGACTCGGTGAGCGTGAGTTGCTCGGCGCGTGCCAAGGCGTCGTTGGCTAAAAGAACCCGATATCCGTAGGCGAGACGCTTTTCATCCTCGTCCATGGGGAGATCCGGGTCGCCTTCGGCAGGGCCGGAGGCGTGTCGTTCTCGGTAGATGAACCGATGGTCCGGTTCGCCGAGACGACAAGTGAGATCCTTTAGGAATTTCATGATGGGTGACGGCTAAGGTTTGTTTTGATTTTTTAAATCTTTTAATTTTACCATATCTGACCTCATAATGCAATGGGTTTGACATGCTTTTTTTGTGGGGGCGGAGTAGATTTCTATGGCAATAACCCCTTTCCCTATGAAACTCCCTGTCATCATCACCAATTTCAAGACGTACGAATCGGCCATTGGGTCGAATGCACTCGATTTAGCGATCATCCACGCCAAAGTTATGGAAGAAACAGGTGTGCAGATGGGTGTGGCGGTGCAGCCGAGTGATATTTCGATTGTGGCCTCGGCCGTATCGATCCCAGTGTTTGCGCAACACATTGATCCCGTTGGATTTGGTTCGTATACCGGGCATGTTCTTCCTGAAGCGGTGAAGGCGGCAGGAGCGTTTGGAACGTTGCTCAACCACTCGGAGCACAGGATTGAGAAGGATGGGGCACTGGATACGAATCGATTGAAGGCGTCTATCGATCGAGCTAAGGAAGTCGGACTGTATGTGGTGGTTTGTGCAGAAGACCCAGAAGAGGGCGCGAAAGTGGCCCAAATGGGACCGGATTTGGTGGCGGTCGAACCGCCAGAGCTGATCGGAGGCGATATTTCTGTGTCGACCTCTCAACCGGAGGTGGTGAAGGGCGCCGTCGAGTTGATTGGCGGTGGCAGGACGTTGGTCGGCGCCGGCGTAAAAAATGCTGAAGATGTGCGTATTGCGGTTGAATTGGGCGCTTCGGGCGTTTTGCTCGCTTCAGGAGTGACGAAAGCGGACGATCCCGAGGCGGTTTTGCGCGACCTTGCTTCTGGTGCGGCTTCATAACATCATGTGTCCATGAATCGTTATCGCTTTTGGCTCTCATTTTTACCACTTCTGTTTCCGCTCTATCTGGTGCGGTTGGAGATTTTGAATATACCGACCACGCTTTTGGAGGTTGTGGTGGGGCTGGTCGCGTTTTGGGGATTGGTGATGTTTGTGCGGAGGAAATCGACGTGGCGTTGGTTGAAGGAACAGTGGGATGAAAAGTGGAGGAGTCCTTTGTGGCCGATTTTGTTGTTTTTGTTGGCGGGCACGATTTCGATGATGATCGTTCCGGAAATTACCGTGCGTTTTGATGGGGATTTGGAGGCGAGTGCACGCACGGCTCAGGGAGTCTGGAAAGGCTGGATTGTGATGCCCCTGGTTTTCTTTTTTATGATGCATTTAGGAAAGCGTGATGAGCGGTGGTGGCAGGGTGTTTTTATGATGTTGGTGATGTCTGGGTTTGGATTGTCGTTATGGGCGTTGTATCAGATGGCTTCGGGGGATTACATCACGCCGGATGGTCGTGCTTCAGGGCCGTTTGAGTCGGCCAATTATTTGGCGTTGTATTTGGGCCCGATTGTGCTCTATGCGTTGCTCAATTTTCGCAAGTCTTTGTTTTGGATTTTGATGAGTGGGATGATGGTGGTGGCGTTCGCGGGAACGCAGTCGTATGCGGCATTCATTGCGTTGTTTGCGGGGCTGGCGTTTTTCCTGCTTGCTCATTCCAAAATTGCATTCAAAAAGAAAGCAGGAGGGACGATTTTGGCGGTGGTTTTGCTAGCGATTTTGTTCGTTACGCAAATGGGAACGCTCAAGTTCCAGCAGTTTTTGGACTTTGAAAATCGGACTTCGAGCAGTGTGCGTGTGGAGATCTATACGGTGGCCACCGAATTGGTCAAAGAGCATCCGATTTTGGGAGTTGGATTGGGGCAATTTCAGGTTCAATATCAGTTGGCGGCGGAGCGGGCGTTGGGGTATTTACCGTATGAATGGAACATGCCGCATCCTCACAATTTGGAGCTCGCATTTTGGTTGAATACGGGTATTTTGGGTCTCATTGCGATGACATGGCTCGTGCTTTTGGCGTTCTTTAAAAAGCGTGCCGTGAGCCGCTTTCATCTGAGCGTTTTGGCGATGTTGGTGGTGATTTTGGTGCACGGGCTTTTTGATCTTCACTTCTTCAAAAACGATCTTTCATATTTGTGGTGGCTTGTGATGGCTGTGTTGTTGTAAAATCTTCATAGTATGGCAACAATCAAAGGAAAAATCATCAAAGGTGAAGGACGTGGAAAATTGCTCACGGTTCCGACAATGAACCTCAAAATTACAGATGGAGGGCCGGTGGAGCCGGGCGTTTATGCGGCGGAAGTTTTGGCGGATGGCGAATGGTATCAAGCGGTGCTTCACATGGGGCCTCGACCCACATTTCATGAGGAAATTTTGTCTATTGAGCTTCATATACTCGACCTTAAAAAGGACATTCATCCCGACGAAGTTGAGGTGGAAACATGGAAGAGATTGCGCGATGTTGAGGAGTTTGATTCGTCGGAAGCGTTGAAAAAACAGATTGAGAAGGATATCATGGATGCACATGCCTATTTCGAAGATTAAAAACAAGATCCCGAACCACCATCCACTTCGCCTTCTCTATCATAAGGTGATGGCGATGTTGGCGGCGGTCTATTATCGATTTCCAGCGGACGACATGACGGTGATTGGAATCACGGGGACGAATGGAAAGACCACCACGTCACATCTCGTGGGTGATATTTTGCGTGAGGCGGGTCATAAGGTGGGAATGCTCACCACGGCGGACATCCATGTGGACGACCAAGTGTTTCGGAACGATCATAAAATGACAACGCTCCGGCCATTCATGTTTCAAAAAATGCTCCGCATGATGGTGAATCGAGGATGTAAGTATGCGATTGTAGAGGTGACTTCTCATGCCATGGATCAGCATCGATTGTGGGGAGTGAGTGTGGACGTGTCGGTGCTCACCAACATCACGCATGAACATCTCGATTACCATGAAACCGAAGAGGCGTATATTCGTGCAAAAGGTAAGCTTTTTGATCTGTTGAACTTCACCAAACGTAAGCCCAATGTGCCCAAAGTTTCGGTGATCAATGCGGACGATCCACAGGCTCATTATTTTGAAAAATTTGTATCGGATCGTACCTATTTATATGGATTGTCGAAAGGATCGTATCAGGCGTTGGCGTTGGCTTTGACTCCGGACGGGAGTCAATTTGTGTTCAAAGTGCCCAATGATCAGGTTGAAATTAAATTTCCGTTGCCGGCGAAGTTCAATGTGGAGAATGCGTTGGCAGCAGCGACTGTGGCGGTGGCGTTGCGAGTGAATTTGCGGACGATTGGGCATGCGTTGGCGAATGCGAATCCGGTTCCGGGGCGCTTGGAGCGAATTGATGAAGGTCAGCCGTATACCGTGATTGTGGATTTCGCACACAGTCCGGATGCGTTGGAAAAGTTATTGTTCATGTTGAAGGATCTCACCCAAAATCGACTCATTGTGGTGTTTGGAGCGACCGGAGAACGAGATGTAGCGAAGCGTCCCATTATGGGCGAAATTGCAGATAAACATGCGGATATTCTTATGGTCACGGACGACGATCCTTATAAGGAGGATCGTATCAAAATCATCGATCAAATTGGGGAGGGGATTAAGCGCGAAGAAGGTGACCGTTATTGGAAAATCCCGAATCGAAAACAAGCGATCGGAACGGCATTGGCCATGGCACAAGAAGGCGATACGGTGGTGATTGCGGGGAAGGGGTGTGAAGCGTTCCAAATCACAGCTGCTGGGAAAATTCCGTCTGACGATCGAGCCATCGTGCGTGAGTTTTTGAGCCGAGAGGTGGAGATTGAAATCGCTCCAGGATCGATAGAAAAAGGGAATCCTTATATGGAGGTGTAGCTATGACTAACGGCTTTCTCATCCTCGATAAACCGACCGGCGTGACTTCTTTTGATGTGGTGGCGCGGGTGCGGCGTGAATTGGGCGTGAAGAAGGTGGGCCATTTGGGGACATTGGATCCGTTGGCGACAGGAGTTTTGGTCGTCGCGGTGAGGGAGGGGACGAAGTTGATTGAGTATTTGATGGGGGAGGATAAGGAGTATGAGGTGGCGTTGGAATTGGGGAAGGTGAGTGATTCGTACGATCGTGATGGGCAGATTGAGGTGGTGGATGAGGCGCCGAAGGTGACACGTGAGGATCTGGAGGAAGCGTTGAAGAATTTTGTGGGAGAAATCGATCAAGTGCCGCCGGCATTTTCTGCGATTAAGGTGGATGGGAAGCGAGCCTATGAAAGTGCGCGTAAAGGAGAAAAAGTTAAATTAAAGCCGCGAGAAGTGCGGATCGATTCGATCACCATTTTGGGATTTGATCCGCCTAATGCAGTGTTGCGTGTGACGTGTGGGAGTGGGACTTATATACGGTCTTTGGTGCATGATTTGGGGCAAAAATTGGGGTGCGGCGCGATGGTGATCGAGCTTCGGCGTACGCGCGTGGGGGAGTTCACCGATATGGCCCAAGGTGACCTGGAAGAGTCGCTCATCCCTCTGGAAGAAGTGGTTAAGGATTGGCCTTCAATTCAGCTTACGGAAAGTGAAATGACAGCGTTGAAGCATGGCCAGCGATTTCGTGTGCCGGAGGGGTTTCCTTGTAAGGGTGATCGGCCGGTGGCAGCGTTTCATGAGGGCAAATTGGTCAGTTTGGTGGAGGCTGATGGTGGTTTGGTGCGGCCGGTGAAGAATTTCAATGAGGGCCTCTAGAATTTGTGGTACCATACGCTCGCTATGACTGCTTACCTCCAAGCTCTCCAACCGTATCTGTTCCCGGCGGCTGTTGCCTTCTCGCTCACGTTTGTGTTGAGCGCGTTTGCGTTGTGGCTGTTCCCTCGGTGGGGGCTTATGGATAAGCCGAAAAAGTATGGCCTCAAGCGTCGTCCTATCCCTTATAGTGGGGGGCTCGTGATGTTTGTGGTGTTTTTGGGGTGTTTGTTCATGTTTATGGATTTTGATAAGCATCTCATCGGGGTGGTGATTGCGGCGACGATGTTGGTGGGGGTGAGTTTTTTGGACGATCGGTATGGATTGAGTCCGTATTTAAGGCTGGGAGTGCAGATTTTGGCGGCGATCACGATTGTGCTGGCTGGTGTTGGAATCACTTCTGTTACGAACCCATTTGGAGGCCTCATTCATTTGGATCAGTACGAAGTCCCTATCACGTTGGGTGATACTATTTATCAGATCACAATTTTGGCCGATTTGTTCACGATTTTATGGGTGGTTCTTTTGGTGAATACGGTGAACTGGTTGGATGGATTACCAGGTTTGGTGAGTGGGATTGGGGTGATTGGATCGCTGGTATTGTTCATTCTTAGCATTCGGCCGGATTTTCATTACATCGACCAAACCGATGTAGCGCTTTTGGCAGTGATCATCGCCGGGATTGCATTTGCGTTTTGGTTTTTTGATTTTCATCCGCCCAAGATGTTGATGGGGGATACGGGAAGTATGTTTTTGGGCTTCATGTTGGCGGTTTTGGCCATTTTTTCAGGAGGGAAGATCGCGACGGCGTTGCTCATCATGGGGTTCCCTATTTTGGATGCGATGTGGGTGATTTTACGGCGGATCGTGAAGAGACAGTCGCCGTTCAGGGGCGATTTTGGACACTTCCATCACCGGTTATTGCACGCGGGATTCAAGGAACGACAGGCGACGCTTTTTATTTACACATTGTCGGCAATTTTTGGAGGATTGGCTCTGTTTCTCGGGTCTAAGCAGAAATTGGTAGCGCTCATCGCGATGGCGATCCTGATGGGATTTTTGGGCAGTTTGGTGGTTTTGAAAGGGCGGAAAAAAGTTTTGTGATAAACTGGGGCTAAATTTAACGTACTTTTTATGATCGCTCGTATTTCAGATTTAGCCAACCACGTGGACGATGAGGTTACGATTCAAGGTTGGATGTACAACAAAAGGGGGAGTGGCAAGATCTACTTTCTTCAATTGCGTGACGGAAGCGGAATGACGCAGGGTGTGGTTTCGGCCAGTGATGTTCCGGCGGAGGTGATGGAGAAGGCGGAACAATTGCAAATGGAGTCGTCGTGCAAAGTGACCGGAAAAGTTTCTCAACATCCCAAATTTGATGATGTTTTTGAGTTGCAGGTGACCGATATCGAGATTGTTCATATTCCCAAGGAGGAGTATCCCATTTCAAAAAAGGAGCATGGGGTCCACTTTTTGCTCGACAATCGACATTTATGGCTCCGATCCAAGCGTCAGTGGGCGATCATGCGCATTCGGGATGAACTTTTTTTTAGTTTGACCAATTTTCTTCGAGAGGAAGCATTCACGCGAGTGGATGCGCCGATCTTGCAGCCCACGTCGTGCGAGGATACGTCGGAGCTTTTTTCAGTCGATTTTTTTGATGAAGAGTTGTATTTGACTCAGTCGGGACAGCTCTATATTGAGGCGGCGGAGATGAGTTTGGGGAGGGTGTACGATTTTGGACCAGTGTTTCGTGCGGAGAAGTCAAAAACGCGCAAACATTTGAATGAATTTTGGATGATGGATGCGGAACTTCCGTTTACTTCTCTCGATGGAATGATGGATTTTATCGAAAAAATGATGAAGCGACTCACGACAGATATTTTAAAAAATCGGGCCAAGGAATTAAAGATCCTGGAACGTGATTTAGAACCCCTGGAGCGTGTGCGAGATAAGCCGTTTGTTCGGATGAAACACAAGGAGATGATCGAGTTCCTCAACAAGGAATGTGATGCAGGATTGACTCTTGTTGATGATCTTGGTGCTCCCGAAGAGGACATGATTGCGGAGAAGTTTGATGTGCCAGTATTTGTGGACGATTGGCCGGCGGAGATTAAGGCGTTCTACATGCCGCATTTTATGGATGGAGACATGGAGCGCGTACGGGCTATGGATTTGATCGGAATCGAGGGTTATGGAGAATTGGTGGGTGGTGCGGAACGTGAGTACGATTACGATAAATTGGTGGAGGTCATGAAAAAGCGCAATTACAAGATGGAAGATTATGAGTGGTATTTGGATTTGCGAAAGTATGGATCGGTGCCACACAGCGGATTTGGGCTAGGATTTGAGCGAATGATCGCTTGGATTTGCGGAATTCACCATGTGCGTGAGACGATTCCGTTCCCAAGGATGTTGACGCGGTCACGGCCGTAGCAAAAGCTTAGTTTTCTTGACTCCTAAGGGCAAAATAGGCTATTTTTGTTTCCCTGTTTATTATTTACTTTTTTTATTATGGATAGACCACCTATTTCAGTAGATTTTTTATCCGATCTTCCCGCAATCGATCAGATGAGTGTAGCGGATCAAACGAATGAATTACAAGCGCATATGGGACGAATAGAGGCATTAAAAGGCCCCTTGATCGAGCGATTTAGCGAATTGGTCGGGGACCGTGTTCCTAGATTGGACCAACTTGGTCCTCATGCCATCCGGGTATTCCCACGTGAGGAAAATGTGTTATTTGCCATTCAGGATGGAGCACGCTTTGTGGCTTCTACTTCCGTGTTCGATGAACTTTTTGGGAGGAGTTCGACCAATTTAGCAACGACGGGAGAACTTTGTGTGCGGGTTCCTCGAGATCTTTTCACCGGAGAAGGAGGTGACGATGACGAATCGATAGCAGGTGCTGTCGACGTACGTGGTGCCTCTGCGGTCCAAACGGCTGTCGAAGGCCCCGGCGCCTAGCGATACGGAATGCCCTTCCCGTTTTTTAGTTTTCGGTTTAGTATGCCTTCACCCTTAGACTTTTCTTATGCCCGGAGATCCTGTTGTCGACATCAAAGCACGGCTCGATATCGTAGACGTGGTCTCGTCGTATGTGCAGCTCAAGCGTGCGGGACGTAGCTTGAAGGCCTGCTGTCCCTTTCACAATGAGAAAACTCCCAGTTTTGTGGTGAGCCCAGAGCGACAATTGGCGTACTGTTTTGGGTGCAATAAGGGAGGAGACATGTTCACGTTTATTGAAGAGATTGAGGGTGTGGATTTTAAGGGAGCGATCGATATTTTGGCCGAAAAGGCGGGGATCGATTTGGCGGAGTACAAGATTTCGATGAAGCCGCGCGTGTCCAAAGATCATAAGGATGCACTGTATGAGGTGAACGATGAGACGAATAAGTTTTATCGGGATTTATTGTGGTCGTCGAAGGAGGGGAAGAAGGCGTTGAAGTATTTGGAGGAGCGTGGATTTACGGCGGAAACGATTCAAGGATTTGAGTTGGGATTGTCGCCGGATTCGTTTGATAAAACGTACAATTACCTTGTTCAAAAAAAGTGTTCAAAGAAGGACTTGTTAGAGCTCGGTTTGCTGATCAGTAAGGACACTTCGGGAGGTAAGGTGTATGACCGTTTTCGGCTGAGATTGATGTTCCCGATTTGGAATGCGAAGGGAAAAGTAGTGGGATTTGGAGGGCGTGCGTTGAAGAAGGGTGAGGAGCCCAAATATTTGAATTCGCCGGAATCTCCGATCTATCACAAGAGCGATGTGTTGTATGGATTTGATCGGGCGAAAAAGGCGATTCGGGAGGCTGATTTGGCGATTGTGGTTGAGGGATATATGGACGTGATGGCGTCCCACCAGGCGGGGATCAAGAATGTGGTGGCCAGTTCAGGAACCGCGTTGACCGAGGCACAGATCAAATTGCTCAAGCGGTTTACGAAAAATGTGGCGTTTGCGTTCGATACGGATCGGGCGGGGCAGGATGCGTTGAAGCGCGCCGTGGAGCTGGGGCAGCCCCTGGGTCTCAATATGCGCGTGATTCAGGTTCCGGAGGGTAAAGATCCGGATGAATGCATTCAACAGGATCCGGCTCTATGGGAAAAGGCGGTGGCTGAGGCGCCACTCTATCTTGATTATTATCTTTCCAGTCTTGGGGAACGGTTCGACTGTTCGACGTTGGAGGGTAAGAGAGAGGCGGCACAGTCCTTTTTGCCGCTTCTTAAAAAGGCGTCTTCTTTGGAGCGTGATCATTTCATCAAGCAGTTGGCACTTCTACTTCAAGTGGATCCGGCCCTCGTTTACGAAGAGTTCAATGCGGTCAAGAAAGATCCTTATGCCACCTCAAGAACGCATCAGGATTTGGAGGTAGCTCAACCTGA